>CALRLV020000128.1:0-7941 GCA_943368895.1 Ferrovibrio terrae | reverse complement strand
CGGCAAAGGCAGAGCCCTTTTCGAAATGCAGGTCAGAGACGATTAAAGTTTGTGTTCGAGGAAGAAATAGCGCAGCCTCAGCCAAGGCTACGACCGGGGTTTCGTGAAGTTGAAACGCATGACCCCGCATCAATAGCCTCTATTTGGCTGGTTCAGCCGCGCCCGCTTTGGCGGCCTTCTCAGCCTCTTTTTTCAGCTCGTCGCGTTCTGTATCGAGTAAGCGTTGAGCAGGGTGGCTTTCAGATTGCCGCCAGACCTTAGGCAATTGGCAAACCCGCACGGACTTTTCAAACACGCTGCCGAGCACCATGGTGGAGCCGGACCGGATGGCGACAGACGCGCCGGAGAAGCCGTCTGTGCCGTCCCTCAGATAGACCTGATCAATCTTGCCGCCCTTGCCCGTGGGCGAAGGCTCTAGGATCAGGATTTGGCTGGGCGAAGGCTTGGCCGCATTGCCCGCATGCTGAATGAAGCTGAGCATTTTGGGGTGCGCCGCCATCCACACAATGCCGTCAGGATCAACGTCGAGATTGTCGATGCCGGTGCCAAGCAGAGCCGCATCACGCCGTTTGATCGCTCCAGTTGCGGGGTCACGATCATAGAGGAAGATGCTGCGGCTAATTGTGGCACTGGCGTAAAGCGTCTTGCCATCGTTGGAGAGTGCTAGAGAATTGGCAAAGCCGAGCCCGCTGTCGAGTTTCTTGCCCACACTGCCATCAAAATACCAAATCGCGCCCGTGCGATCATCGCCGGTGATGAAACTCAGACTCTCAGACAAGGAACCACGTTCAAGGTCGCTTTCGCTGGTCGCGTAAAAACTAGTGGCACCCGTCGCAACGATATCATTGATGCGGGTGAGGCCCGGTACCGCGACCGTACGGCGCAATTTCAAGCTGCCGTCGGCTTGGGTGTCGAAAACCTCTACCGTAGTCCCGCTATAGTCCATCGCGCCCTTGGGATGGTTGACCACCATCAAGGTCACTTTGCCGTCGGCTGCCCGGAACAAGGAGGTGCCATGGGGGTGGAAAGCAGCGGGCTGGCCACCAGTTAGGTCCTTCAAGGGCGGAGGATTAGCGAGGCTGTCGACTGGCAGGCTATACACAGCACCACGGACAGGCTTGCCTTGCGCAGTTGCGCGACGGTCGTCGGAAGCGACAAAGATGCGCCCATTGGTGCGATCAATCGCCATATCTTCGGCACCAGGCATGCCAGCAATGTCAACGCAGCTGCCGTCAAATACTGGGACCAGAGTGGTGAATTCACCCGCACGCGCCGCAGTTCGGAACCAGGTATAAGACAGGATACCGACAATCGCGACACCGGTTAGAAGAATGATCTGAGAGGGTTTCATCAACCTGACTTTCACGCCTGAGTTTGGGTTTCAAATTGTAGCTTTGCGAGATGGGCATAAAGGCCGCCTTGCGCCACCAATTCGCTGTGGGTGCCTTGTTCGGCGACTTTTCCGTCGTCCAACACGATGATCCAGTCCGCGCGCTGAACGGTGGCCAGACGGTGTGCGATCACCAAAGTCGTGCGATTGGCCATGGCCTCATCAAAGGCCTTTTGCACCAAGCGCTCGTTCTCGGCATCTAGCGCACTGGTTGCTTCATCCAAAAGCAAAACGGGCGCATCGCGCACCAAGGCGCGGGCTATGGCTAAGCGTTGACGCTCACCCCCGGAAAGGGCGCGGCCGCGGTCGCCAATTGCTTTGTCATAGCCACCCAGACGGGCCAGAATGAAGGGCTCTGCTTCTGCCCGGCGCGCGGCATCTTGGGCCATCTCTGAAGTCGCACCCTCATTGCCGAACAAAATATTGTCCATGGCCGTGCCAGTGAACAAATCGGGGTTTTGCGAAACATAGGCAAAGCGGTGCCGCCAAGCGATGGGGTCGGTGTCACGCGCGTCGATGCCATCAACCTCAATGGCACCAGCCGCCGGGTCGTAATAGCGCAACAATAGCTTGAACAAGGTCGATTTGCCCGCACCCGAGGGACCGACTATGGCCACAGTCTGGCCGGGCTTCACCTCGAAGCTCACGCCTTTTAGTGCGCTGCGTTCGCCATCGCTGGGATAGGCAAAGGCGACGTCCTTGAAGGAAACAAGGCCCGGTGCTTCTGCGGGGAAATTGATCACTTGGGCTGGTGCTGCGATTTCGGGCACTTCATCCAAGATTTCTGATAAGCGCTGGGTAGCCCCCGCAGCCTTTTGCACGTCGCCCCAAACTTCTGCCAAAGCACCAACGCCAGAGCCAGTCAGCACCGAGAGAATAACAAATTGGGTCAAGGCGCCTGGCGTCATGGAGTCCGCTAATACTGAGCGGGTACCTTCCCAAAGCACAAAAGAAATCCCGCAAAACACGATCGCAATCGCCACCGCCGTCATCAGGCTGCGGGCGGCAATCCGACGCCGGGCTGCTGCAAAGCTGGTTTCAATTGCTTGGCGAAAGCGCGAGCGGGCATAATCTTCGCGGCCAAAGGCTTGCACGGTTTCAACCGCATCTAGGCTTTCGGAAGCTTCCGCCGCTGCTTCAGCAACGCGGTCTTGCGCAGAGGTCGACAGCGCGCGAACCCGCCGTCCAATCGTAAACAGGGGCACCAAAACCAAAGGGATAATCAGCAGAACCATGAAGGTGAGCTTCAAACTGGTCACCACCATCATGGACAGGCCGCCCGCCAGCATCACCAAATTGCGGATGGCTATCGACGCCGATGAGCCCACGAGGGATTCAATCAGAGTGGCATCAACTGTCAGGCGTGACAAAGCTTCACCGGTGCGAACACGCGCAAAGTAAGAAGGGGAGAGCCCGATCAGGCGGTCATAGACGTCAGCGCGTAGGTCTGCGACAACGCGTTCGCCCAACTTCGTTACGAAGTAAAAGCGCGAGGCAGAAAAAACGGCCATGCAGAGGGCCACACCTACCAGCATCAAAAACCATTGATTGACGGCTTGGGGCGTTGCAGTGGCAAAGCCACGGTCGACCAATGCGCGGGCGGCAACTGGCAGCGCCAAGGTTGCGGCCGCTGCCAATAGCAGAAAAATCGCCGCTGCGGCCAAGTCTTTCGGACGGCGCTGAATATAGGGGATCAGGCGGGTCAATGGCCGCAAGTCAGAGCTGCGGCCGCGCTTGGCGGCTGCATCGGCAGTCAATTCGGCTTGTAGAGCACCGCGACTGGGACGATCCTCGACGACGCGGCTGGCAGGGGTATCGGTCATGGGCAGGGAGTTAGCACGCGCAGGCCCCACGTGAAATATTGTCAGCAGTTAAATTGATGGCGTAGTCTCTGCGCACGACCTGCGTGCAACACTAGACTCTGCGGCGATTTTCCTCTAACCGCGCCGCTCTATTTGGTTCAAAGCCGCTCTCAACATCGCGCGCCCTTCCGGGGCCTGCGCGCAGGACACGAAGATGAAAGCCGATACACATCCTAATTATGATTTCATCACCATCGTGATGACCAATGGGACCACCTATAAGACCCGCTCCACCATCGGTGGCGAAGGCAAGTCCCTGTCGCTGGATATTGATCCAACCGTGCATCCTGCTTGGACTGGTTCGACCAACACGCTTCTTGACCGCGGCGGCCGCGTTGCCCGCTTCAAGGACAAGTTTGCTGGCTTTATCAAGAAATAAGTATTTATCCGGTTGGTTTAACTGGATGGTTACTCAGATGGTTTAAAGCGCTCGGTATGTTCCGGGCGCTTTTTTCGTTTGTATCTCGTTCTATTGCACGCCGTCTTGCACTTGCGTTCATTCTGTTTGCTTTGCCTGTTGGTTTCCTAACCTCGCAACTTATTCATGAGCAAAACAAGGAAATTGCGTTTTCAGAATTGGAACTGAATGGGGCGCTTTATCTGGAGCCTCTGTTGGCGCTTCATGCCACGATGGCCAATGCAGCCTCCTCCTTAGCGGATGAAAAGCCAAATCCCCTCGCGCTGCAGCCTGCCCTCGATAAAGTGATTCAAGCCCGTGCCAAGGCCCCGAAACCTTTGCATTTTCAAGATGATTTTGCCGCGCTGAAATTAGCCGTCAGTGAACTTCAGGCCCTGCAAGTCTATGATCCTGCTCGGGTGCGTGAAATTCTAAATGCCAGCCAGCAGCATTTCATTCGAGTGGTGGAATCGTCCAACCTCATCCTCGATACCGAGATTTCGACCTTCTATCTCATGCAAGCAGTGGCCATTCATGCAACCCCACTCATTGAGCAGATTGGCTATTATGGCTCGGCCAAGTCGAATATAAATGTGCCGGGGCTGTCTCAGGAAAATTCATTCTGGCGCTTGGTTGCCAAGCATGAAGGTAACCTCAATGCAAAGACTCAGGACTTTGAATCCTCAATTGAGGATGCGGTGCGAGCTTCTGATAAAGCGCGCGCGCGAGAATTGGGGTTGGCGGACCTCAAGCTCACCATGTCGCAGGAAATTCAAAAACTAGTCCAAGATCCTGATCCCGCCGCTGCGCAAACCAATGCCCAAATCGCCCGCAATGCAGTCGTGCGGACAGCCTTGGCGGCAAACCAAGAATTGATCCGAGGCGTGCAGGTTCGTATTGTCCGCTTGGAAACTAGTCAGAACAATGTGTTGGCCACAACAATCGGCCTGTTTCTGGTGGCTTTGCTTGGCGTGTTGATCGTGGTCCGCGACGGTGTTGTCCAGCCACTGGGGCATTTGACCAAGGCCATGCGCAAGGTCGCCCAAGGCGATTTCAGTATCGAACCGCCTTATCAGAAGCGGGCTGACGAGATTGGTGGCATGGCTCGGGCTTTGAGCGTGTTTAAGGAAAATGCCTTGGCCCGCATTCGCGCGGAGCATGCAGCCCAAGCGAAGTCCGAGTTCTTGGCGATGATGAGCCATGAGATCCGCACGCCGATGAACGGCGTGATCGGGATGGCGCAAGCCCTGATGAAGACCCAAATGAGGGACGAGCAGCGCAAAATGCTGTCCGTCATGATTGATTCCAGCGACATGCTCCTGCTCTTATTGAACGACATTCTCGATATGTCGAAAATTGAAGCGGGCAAGATTGAGCTTGAATCCATTCCATTCTCACCGCAGCGACTGGTCTATTCGGCACGCGATCTGTTTGACGCGCGCGCGTCAGCCAAGGATATTCAATTGGAAGTCCAAGTGGCGGCAGATGCCGCAGACTGGCGCTTAGGGGACCCCGCGCGACTGCGCCAGATTGTCTTCAATTTGGTGTCGAATGCTATAAAGTTTACAGACCAAGGGATTGTCAGCATCGCGCTGAGTTTGGGCCCCAAGCGGGAATTGACGATTTCGGTGTCCGACACTGGCATTGGCATTCCGCCCGACCGACTGGCGCAATTGTTTGAGAAGTTCACGCAAGCGGACTCGTCGCATACTCGCCTTTACGGCGGCACCGGTTTAGGCCTGTCCATCGCAAAGGCAATGACGGAGGCCATGGGTGGCGAGTTGGTGGTCGAGAGCGAAGTTGGTATTGGTTCAACCTTCACCTGTATCCTTCCCCTCCAAACAGTCTCTGAGCCTTTGGATGAGCCTGAGAATTTGGTTGAAAGTGGGTCGCAGACTGGCGAGGGTGGTGCTTCGCCGCAGGGCCTGCAACCATCCACCGCCATGAAGTTGTTGGTCGCCGAAGATAATCAAACCAACCAGTTGGTTTTGCAGGCTTTGCTCTCTAGCTTTGAGATCGAGCTGATATTCACGCAGAATGGCCAAGAAGCTCTGGAAGCTTGGCAGTGCGAGCGCTATGACGCCATCCTGATGGATATGCAGATGCCGGTGTTGGATGGTGCCTCAGCCATTCGTGCGATCCGGGCGCAAGAAATACGCGAAAATCGCCCCCGCACGCCAATTGTCGCGCTGACCGCTAACGCTTTGCAACATCAGATTGATGCGCAGATCGAAGCAGGGGCTGATGCCCACGCCCCCAAGCCGATTCATTTGCCAACATTATTAGGTGCGATTGAAGCCGCCATCTCGCTTTGCGAGCTGCAAAGCGAGGCCAGCTTTTATCAGTTCGATGCGCCCAGCGCCGCTTGAAGCCGCATCAATTGCGCATTGACGGGATTTTCAGCTGGCGTGTCATTCGCCTCAAAAAGGCTGATTTCCATGCGGTCAACCCGCTCATAAAGCCGCCGCGACCGTTCAAGAAGGTCCAAAAGGCGTGCTGGCAATTCTGACGAGGGTTGCTTTTCGGCGCTACAGACCGCCCGCGCGCCTAAACGATACTTTGGGTCATGTGCATCACGCGCGGTCATTTCACCCTCGCGGACCGCACGGTGCACCAGCAACCAGGATGCTGATTGCATCAAGCGGGTCGTCAAGCGCATGCTCTCCGACGCATAGGCCAAAGCTGCAGCACGTTCGAGCCCGCGGGCCTCTTGCCTGCCATCGCCATCCAGATAGGCCGCCGTCTCTTCGACCAAGTCCATGCCTTCACGGAACATACGTTCAAAGATGTCCGAGCTCGCAAACTCTGCGATCCGATCAAACGCTGTTTTTTGACCCAAGGTCTGTTTTGAAACTTCCGTCAACATGCGGCATTCCGCCCTTCTACGTTCTCAGTCTTTAACCCGCAAAGTCTCGCGGGCCAAGTGCTTGATTTGGAGAGCTCCCTTTTGGAGCCTGTTCCAGTTCAATCCCGATTATGTCCACTCAGCCAAACCAAAGCTCCAGCCCAGAGCACTGGTTTGAGTGGAGGAAGCACCATGCTTCGTGAAAGTGTTACAGCAAGGGGCGTGCCGCTTTTGGGCCTAGCTTGTCTTAAAAAAGGAATCTGCTGCCTTTTTGCTGCCTTCTTTCGCCTTAATTAGGTCATTTATCTGTCGAATTTCCGCCTCGAGGTCAGAAATGCGCTCTTGAAGCTCGCGAATGGAGAGATCTTCTAGGCGAACTGACTGGGGATTTGACTTGGCGAATGGGTCATCGTCGAGCATGAGTGGCCTCCTGTTCCCATTTTGGCGCCGGAGTCTCAATTTTGACAGCCCTTCCTGAAAAAATGCGTGCGATTGTTGCACCCCCAGGTTCCCCATTGCGGGTTGAGCAGATTGATCGGGCTGTTGCTGGCCCCGGCCAAGTCCTGATCAAAGTCGCCTACGCAGGGATAAATCGACCTGACTTAATCCAACGCACGGGGGCCTATCCGCCGCCCAAGGGCGCGCCCGACACAATGGGGCTGGAATGCTCGGGCGAGATTGTGGCGATTGGACCAGATGTTTCACTCTGGAAGGTAGGCGACAAAGTATGCGCGCTTCTACCCGGTGGGGGCTATGCCGATTATGCGTGGGCTGATGAAGGCTCGTGCATGGCAATTCCCGACGGTCTCAGCATGCTGGAGGCTGCGGCGCTACCTGAAACCGTATTGACGGTCTGGGCGAATGTGTTTGAGCGCGCAGCCCTTCAGCCGGGTGAGGCTTTTCTAGTCCATGGTGGTGCGTCAGGTATCGGCACCATCGCTATTCAAATGGCAAAGGCCCATGGCGCAAAAGTCTTTGCCACAGCAGGTGGGCCAGAAAAGGCGGGTCTTTGCGCCAAACTGGGTGCCGATGTCACAGTTGATTATCGGGCGCAGAGCTTTGCAGAAATTGTCAAAGCCGATGGCGGGGTGGATGTAGTCCTCGATATGGTCGGCGGACCCTATGTTCAGCAAAACCTAGATTGTTTGAAGATGGACGGGCGCTGTGTCCAAATCGCCTTCCTGCAAGGCCCGCAGGTTGAATTGAACCTGATGGCCTTGATGCTGAAGCGCCTCACCTTGACTGGCTCAACCTTGCGGGCGCGTCCGGTGGCGGAAAAGGCGCGTCTAGCGCGCGCGGTTGAGGCCCATGTCTGGCCTTGGGTGGCTAAGGGCCTCGTGCGTCCGGTGATAGATTCGGTATTTGATTTGGATGACGCAGAAGCTGCGCAAGCCAAAATGCAGGCCAATACACATGCCGGGAAGATCATGCTGAAGGTCTCAGACTA
>CALRLV020000127.1:0-8004 GCA_943368895.1 Ferrovibrio terrae | reverse complement strand
GTAGCAACTGTCTTGACCAAGGTCATGCGGGTGTCAATTCAGTGTTGATTTGATTGCTCCAAGGCTGTCCTGAGCGGATCATGGCGTTGAGGTGTGTGAGGAGTTTTCTGGCGACCGCGATGATAATAGCTTTGAACGGGCGCTGTTGGTTTGAGAGCTTGGTGCGGAACTCTTTAAGGACAGGATCACGGCTACTGGCGATGAAGGCGGCGAGATAGAGAGCGCGTCGGATCTGGGCGCGACCGCCCCAGATATGGCGAGAGCCGCGTCGTATGCCGCTGTCGCAAGCGTGTGGTGCGAGACCTGCAAGGCTGGCGAGAGCTCGGCGGTTGGTCGTTCCGATTTCAGGTAGGCCTGCGACTAGAGTAGCGGCGACAACAGGGCCGATGCCAGGAGCACTTTGGAGGGCTGCATCAAGTTTGGCGAGTTGTGTCGCAGATTTGATGTGGGCAGCTATTTCCTTAGTCAGGGCTGCGAGACGGGTCTTGAGGAAGGTGAGCGTGGTGGCGATATCGTCTTTGATGAAGAGATCAACCGTGGTTCCAAGTCTCTGTTTCTCCTTTGTTATATAGCCGATCAAGGCCTCACGGCGCGCGACTAGATCGGCCAATCTTGCCCGTTGTGGATCAATCGGATCATCGGCTTTGAGGGCAAACTTCGCACCCATATCGGCCAGCATGCGCGCATCGACGGCATCGGTTTTTGCCAATCGACCCGTTGCGCGCGCGAATTCTCGTGCTTGTCTTGGATTGACCCTTGCATAACCAACTTTGTGGATGGTGAGTGCGTGAAGTAACGCGCGCTCACATCCGCCTGTGGCTTCGAGCACGACCAAGACGCCTTTACTACTAAGCCCGGCGGCGAAGGTGTCGAGTATGGCGGGGTCCATTGTTAGGCGTTGATGTTGGTTGGTGAGGGGGCAAAACGTATCGATCCAAGCACGCGAAACATCGACACCGACATAAGTATCTGTCATGGTAGCACTCCTATCCTTGTTAGCGGAGTCGGTGGTGGTAGACCGCTCCCAGCAACTGTTCAGGGTGGGCAACCGTTCAGGAAACGGCTCGGGCGGGCCCTCAGCTACGCGACGGTCTTGCAGGACCAAGGGTGCATACAGGGTCCCGCCCGACTTCCTTATGACATGGATCGAAGTAACAAGGGTGCATTCCGACAGGAATGCACCATCGCAATGACAGCGGCCTTGATAATGGTTTTCACCTAGATCGCCTTTGCCGCAGGCTGTGCCTTCGCAAAGACACTTGTCGAACGGCTTCAACGCAAGCGGAGTGCTGCCTGAAGCCGTTCCAAGTCAAGAAAACCTTCAAGTTTGGCTTGACCATGGTGCATTCCTGTCAGAACGCGCCCCACCGCGCGGAGCGCACTGGCCCTAAGCCGCCGCACTCGGCCGGGCGCTGACCCGTTCGTGCCAGGCTTTTAGGTGACTGCAATCATCGGGGATGGGGGTGCCGATAAAGGCCCCAAAATCGACGATGGAGAGGGCCATGATGTCGGCGGCGCTAAAGGCGTCGCCTGCGATATAGGCTTTGTCGGCCATTTCCCGGTCGAGCCAATGATAGGCGCGGTCGGCATGGGCGCGATTGCTTTCGCCAAAGTCCTTATATTGGGTCAAAAGGGCGGCCGTATAGGGATGGGCGTGGCGCCAGATTTGGCCAATCGGGCTCATCAATTGCCACTCCACGCGGCGGATCCACATATCAATGTTTGCGATCTCGAGCGGTGTGGTGCCAAACAGCGGTGGGTCGGGTTGCAGCGCCTCAAGATAGCGACAAATGCTGACGCTCTCGCTGATACAGGTTCCGTCATCTAATTCTAACACCGGCACTTGGCCGAGGCTGTTCTTGGTCAAGAATTCCGGTGTCTTATGTGCCCCTTGCCGCATCGGGATGTGCACATGCTCGACCTCTATGCCCTTTTCGGCCAGAAAAATCCGAACGCGACGGGGGTTCGGGGCCGGATTATGTTCGCCATAGAGTTTCATGAGACTGGCCTTTCATGCGTGCAACAAGAAAAAGGGCCCAAAGCTGTGCCTTGAGCCCCTTTATCCATTAATCCCGTTTCGGGAGGGTTTTGCGACCCTCTTTTACATCGAGGAAATAGGTCCAAGACGTTTCGTTGGGGCGGGCGTCATCCAATGGGGGAGGCGATGTCCAAGCAGGATAATTCTTGGCGATTTCATCCTTCATGACAGCGGGCATCTGGTCCCAATTGTCCAGCTTGCGGCCATTGGTATTGAAGTAAATCTCGCCCTCACGACCGCCCATACGCATCCAGGGCAACCAGTCAGAAATCCGCACCCAAGCGACGCTGGACTCAGCTGTTGTCTTGGTTGGGTTGATCAAGTCAGACACCGTGCCAGCGAAATTGAACATTTCCGTGGCGTGATAGGTTCCGCCCACTTCGGCTTGATACTTGCCAGCCAGAGGGTTGGAATAGAATAGAGGCACCGTAATATTGGTCCACCAATGATCACCGCTGATCGTGCCAGTCCAACGGATCGGCTGGCCATCGCGTCCTGTGACATAAGACGTGGAGTTTACGGGATCATTGGCGACATGCATCACATCAACCACTTCCCCGGTCCAAGGATTGGTCCATTTGCTCAAGACTTTGCCAGTCTTGGGGTCGGTATAGATCAAAAGCTCACGCGAGATCAGGCGATAGCCAATGCCGCGAACAGGGTCTTTCACGGTGGCGCAGTGGCGGATATTCATGCCTTCGGCGCGAAACAACAGCTTGTCGGCCTCGCCTTGGCGGCGCGAATATGCGTCACCCGCCCAATAATAAGTGACCGCAACGCCATCACGCATATCACATTGAATCTTGCGGTTAGCGGCCAGCACGCCTTCCGGCGTTGCAAGGTCCAATGGTGCAGCCGCAGGTGCTGGGGCCGCAGCCGGGGCTTTTTTCTTAGGCGCGGCAACAGCCGAAGTGGCGACCACCGCGAGGCAGGCAGCAAATCCAACGAATAAATGACGGGCAGATAGGTGGGTCATGACAGCTCCTCTTCTCCCTCTTTCTTAAGTGGGCTCTAGCGACTTGTCACCAAAAATTTGTCCGGACAATTGAGGGTGTGCAGTGTGGTCCATAGGCAACGAAGTCGGAATCTCAGGTTAAAACGGCTTGCGGGTTACCGGGTGCGGCAAACCCCTCTCCCCTTGGGAGAGGGGGGAGCGCAGTTAAAGGAGGCGAACCGCGTGGTGCGCGTTAAATTGCCCCCTTAAAATGACCCCTTCAAGCTCACCCGGATCGAACGACCGGGTTTGGGTAGATAGTCTTTCAAGAAGCTGGTGTGCTCGCGGATATCTTCATTAGTCAGGTTCCGGCCTTCAAAGGTCAGCTCAATGCGGTCATTGCTTTCAACCGGTCGCCAGGACCAGAGCGCATTGAGCGCGGTGGAACCTTCGGTCTTGGTCTCAAACGCTGCTGTCCGGTCCTGTTCGGCGATGGTTTGTACTTCGGCTCGCACCCGCATTTGCGGGCTATTGGCTTCAAGGCCAAGGGTCACCATTGCAGGTGGCATGCGGGCGATAGCGCCACCGCCATCATAGCTGCCGCGTACCGTGTCAACGCCACCATCGCCCACCACAGACCAGCCACCAAAGTCGCCAAAGGCCCAAGTCACATGCAATTCAGCACCCGTTAGGGTGGCATCTTTCTGGCTGACCAAGAAGACAGGTAGATCGTCTTCGATCAAATTGGTCGGGTTGAAGGCAATGAAGCCATCAAAACTGGTGCGCCACACATTAAGGTCGACCGTCGCGCTGCCGATTTGCCAGCGTGCGACGCCTTCAAGGCTGGTTGCGGTTTCGGTTTTGAGGTCGGCATCGCCAATTTCATAAGCTTGAGTTGCCGCGTGGGGGCCATCGGCAAACAGTTCTACTTCGGTGGGCGCGCGCTCTGTATAGCCCGCATTCAGCGACAGGCGTAAGCCCTCAGTCGGCTTCAGGAAAGCGCTGGCCGAGAAACTGCCCAGATCGAAGTTGCGCGATCCGGCAAGCCCAGAATAATCACGTTGTTCATAGCGCGCGCCGACTTCTGCACCCCAATTATCTTGATTAAAGCGCTCTACCCAGAAGGCACCGACGGTCTCAATCGTCACGGGAAGGATGAAGGCCTCATCGCCCTTGGCTGCAAAGTCGTTGGCGGCAAATTGTAGGCCGAATACGCCGTCCAAAGCCCCAATGGAGCGGTGGCGCGCTTCTAAGCGGCCTTCATAGCCTTCATTGGTGAAAACAGTGCCGATCGCGCCGTCAAACTCAATCTCACTATGGGTATAGTCGCCCGACGTGATGGAGAAGGTCAGCGTGTCGAGGAAGCCCAAGTCCTTGATCGACGCTTGGAAATCATAGCGCGTTTGGCTGAGCTCGATGAAGGCCTCTTCGCCCGGAATGCCATAATTGGACTTGGTACGGCGGGTAGCCAGTGCGAGGCTGGTTCTGTCAGTGATATGCGCGACGCCGCCGCCCAAAGCCCAAATTTCCCCGCGTGTGTTGAAGGCGGTGCCTTCAGTATCGTCTCCAGTTATCGCGCGCAGGGCGGCGGTTTGGGAGAAGCCTGGGATTTTGTAATCTTGGCCTTCTCGCCGGAAGCCATCTACCCGAAACACACCTGAACCTTTGGTGCCCACCAGCTTAAACGCAGCCGAGCCAGCATCTTCGGCGGTAGAGCCTGCAAGGAAGATTTCCCCAGCAAATGGCTTTTCAGGCAATTTGGTTGGCAAGCGTCCATCGACCACATTGACCACACCACCCACCGCATTGCCGCCATAACGCAAGGCGGCAGGACCTTTAAGAACTTCAATGCCTTCAGCATCCAAGCCATCAATGGCGGGCGCATGGTCTGGCGAAATGGTGGAGGCATCAATGCCTTGCAGCCCGTTCAGCACCAAGCGAATGCGGTCTTCACCCAATCCGCGCACGATTGGGCGCGAGGCGTTGACGCCATAGAAGGTGGAGCGGACACCCGGAATCCCAGCAAGAGTCTCCCCAATCCCACCGCTGATCGAAGCCTGTAGCGCTTCGCCGCGATTGATGACGGCTACACCTTGGCTGATGGCATCGGACGGATCACCCAGGGAGCTCGCCGTCACGACAATGGTCTCAGCTGGGCGGGCTTGTTCGGCTGAAACAGCGGGCGGCGGGGCTTCTGGGGCAGCTAAGGCGAGGAGGGTGTAAAGCGCAGGGGTCATGAGGAGGGTTCCTATTATGTTATTACATAACATCCATATCGAAAAATCATGCTGCCGCAAGTGCATTGGGCATTTTCCATGTACAACAAACTCAGGCATGAAAGTGGGACGAAACAACGAGGTTCAAGGAGGCGCACATGCACGATCTTATTCGTCAAGCTGAGGCCCTATGTCAGCGGTCCGGTATGGCTTTTACCGCGCCGCGTCGCCGAGTTTTGGAAATTCTCGCAGCGTCTGAGACGCCGATGAAGGCCTATGATCTAATTAGCAAGGCGGGTGAAGGTGGGCAGGCAACCAAGCCACCCACTGTCTATCGCGCGCTCGACTTTTTGTGCCAATTGGGGCTGGTGCATCGGATCGAACAAGATGCCACTTTTGTGGCTTGCAACCACGCCGGCCATTCCCATCCGATGGCACTTTTCGTGTGTAACACCTGTCTGAAAGCCACCGAAGTTGCCTATGATGAAGTGGCCCATATCCTTGAGAAAGCCGCAGAGGTGCAGGGCTTCCATCTGACGCGCCTCGTCGTAGAAGGTCGTGGGCAATGCCAAGAGTGCGCGCTAGCAGCTTAAGGTCGAAAAGAATTGGACGAGTTGATGCGGGAATATTGGCGGGGCAGTGTCGAGGCTTGGGAATGCGACGAAATGGGGCACATGAATGTGCGCTTCTGGGTTCGTCGTGCGCTGGACGGCATGATGCTGATGGCGACAGGGCTTGGGTGCGAACGCGCTTTCGCCCCAGAGGCGACGGCAACCTTGTTGCCCGTCCGCCAGCATATCAGGTTCTTGAAAGAAGCGCGCGAAGGAGCCCCTTTGTTTTTTCGCGGCGGGGTTGTCGCGATTGGCGAGGTTGACGTCACCTTTTATGGCGAGATCGTCCATACCCTCGATGGGGCCATCGGCGCGACCTTTTTGACCAAAATGGCCCATGCTGAGGCCAAGACGGGCAGAGCCTATCCTTGGCCAGCGCGTACCGCTGCGCTCGCCGTCGCAATGCAAGTCGAGGTGCCCGCCCATGGCAGCCCACGCTCGATCCGCTTTGATGGCGCGACAGACCAATTCGACTCCCCAACTTTGGTTGCGCGCGGCTTCCAACAAGTGGGCCTGTCAGCGGTACGCATTGAAGACGTTGACGTTTTCAATCGCCTCTATCCCGAGGGCATGATTGGCCGGGTCTCCACCGGTGTGCCCAATCTGATGACGGCTTGGCGGGAAGAAACCACCGCGGAATTGAGCGCCCAAGATGGCCAACCTCGCAAGGCCGGTGCAGCTGTTCTGGAATATCGCTTGGACTATTTGAGTTGGCCAGGCGCTGGCGATTTTATGGCTGTTTATTCTGGCGTGGCTGACGTGGCGGAGAAAACCAATACACTCAAACATGTCTTAACCCATCCCGTGACGGGCGAAATCTTCTGTGTGTGCGAGGCCGTCGCAGTGACCTTTGATCTGGTCGCGCGCAAGGTGATTGCGATTCCGCCACAGGCCCGCGCCCGATTGGAAGCGCGTCTGATCAAACCAATTGGATAAGGTCAATCAGAGCCTTTGAACAGGCCTCTGGCTTTTCCATTGGCACAAAATGACTGGTCTCCGGCACGGTCTCAACCTGAACCCCGCAGCGGGTGAGGAGCGGGATCAAAGTCGCAACGGTCGTCGAATGCCGCGCGCCGCGTAACAATCGGCCGGGCACTTTCAAGGCATTAAGTGCTGCAATTGGATAATGTCGCTGGCCAGCAAAGCAGGCTGCCTCAAAGGCGGGGGCGCAAGATAGGCGGACTTGACCGTCGGGCAAATCGGTAAAGCCATCTTCGCAATAATCTGCCAGCATCGCCGCAGGCCAAGACTTAAAGGCACCGCGCCCGGTATAGGCATCTAAGGCGGCCTGCCGAT
Organism: Ferrovibrio terrae; assembly: GCA_943368895.1. Classification (GTDB taxonomy): domain Bacteria; phylum Pseudomonadota; class Alphaproteobacteria; order Caulobacterales; family Aquidulcibacteraceae; genus Aquidulcibacter. The sequence goes on along the minus strand of CALRLV020000127.1, from coordinate 909 downwards.
TTGGAAATACGGCGCGTCTGCGACCTGCCGCCTTAGCAAGGGGAAACTGGCTGCGCCATAAGCGAAACACCCACGGCATATGGGCATAGATGTAAAATGGCGTGGGGGCGAGGACGGGGTCAAACAGGCACAGGCCCTTTACCAAGTCTGGTCTAAGCGCGCTGGCCAATAGGCTGGAAGTGCCGCCCATTGAATGGCCTGCGACCACGGTTCCTTTTGGCGCAATTTGATCAAGGAGGCCAGCAATGTCGCGGGCAAAGCGGTTCCAGTTGTCCTGACGATCCGGGTCGTCTGGTAAGAGCGTCCGCCCATGGCCGCGCAAATCAAAAGCCGCGACGGGGCGGCCAATGGCTTCGGCTACGGGCCGTAACATTTGCCGATAGGTTGATGCGCAAAACCCGTTGGCATGAAAGAAGACCAAGGCTGGGTCCTCATCCATCTGGGACGCACTTGCCCATTTCAGACCCGCCATCGCGCCTTCCGCCAAGCCTTGCACCAGGCGGGTTTCAACAATCTCTACCACTTAGTTTCTGCTTCCAACAGTAATTTTGGACCCTTACAGGTTGCCAAACACGCGCTTCAAAAGGTCTGTCCCTCGACGGGCGGGATCACGGCGTATCCCGCGCTCTTCTTCGCCAATCTAGACAAACAAGCCATCCAGTGCACGGTCTACGGCAAAACCGATCAACTGGTTTTTAAGAGGGTTATCCAACACAACAGGTGGCGGCGGTGGTGGTGGGGCGGGCGGTACTGGAATCGCTGTCACGGCCTTGGCCTTTGCGGCACCTGCCTTGGCTTTGGTGGCGACCGCAGCCGCCTTGGCCGGCGGTGCAACTGGGGCAGGCACTTCTGGCGGTGGTGGGGCTGGCAGGGTGATCGGGGCACCGGAATAATTCTTCAAACTGCCCC
>CALRLV020000126.1:0-8080 GCA_943368895.1 Ferrovibrio terrae | reverse complement strand
GACCTATTGTTCACGATGATTGAGCGTCGCGGCGCGCGGCCTCCGGTGACTTACACCACCTTCCAAGCCCGGGACCTGGGCACCGATACCGCTGAAATCTTTAAGACTGCCGCACGCGATGCGTTTGAGCGCTTTGATCCAGACCTCATGCTGGTGGGCGCATCTTGCACCGCAGAATTGATCCAGGACGATCCAGGCGGCTTGGCGCGCGCGTTGAACTTGCCCGTCCCAACCATCACGCTGGAATTGCCTTCCTATCAGAAGAAGGAAAATTGGGGCGCGGCTGAGACCTTTTACCAGATCGTCCGTGGCCTCGCGACTGAAGCTCCAGCCCCTAAGGCTGAGGGCGCAAAGCCAAGCTGCAACATCTTGGGCGCGACGGCTTTAGGGTTCCGCCACCGCGATGACGTAATTGAGATCACCCGCTTGCTCACGCAAATGGGGATTGAAATTAATGTCGCCGCCCCGATGGGCGCAACGGCTGACGACATTCGCCGCTTGCCACAGGCCGATTTTAACGTCGTGCTTTATCCTGAGATCGCCGATACGGCAGCGCGTTGGCTAGAGCGCCAATATGGCCAAAAGGCCGTTCGCACCATTCCGATGGGCTTCCAAGCGACATGCGACTTTGTCCGTGAAGTGGCAGCTTTGGCTGGCGTCGACCCAGAGCCTGTTTTGGCCGAACATGGTTCGCACATGCCTTGGTGGTCGCGTTCGGTGGATTCCAATTATCTCACTGGCAAGCGCGTCTTTGTTTTTGGCGACGCCACCCACGCCATGGCTGCGGCCCGTGTCGCCAAGGAAGAGCTTGGCTTCGAAGTGGTTGGCCTTGGTTGCTATAATCGTGAGTTCGCACGCGATGTGCGGGCCTGCGCCGCTGAGCTTGGCGTCGAAGCCTTGATTACCGACGATTATTTGCTGGTCGAAGAAACCATTGCCGCGCTCCAGCCCGAGCTGGTTCTGGGCACGCAAATGGAACGTCACATTGCCAAGCGCCTCGGCGTGCCATGCGCGGTGATTTCAGCCCCTGTCCACGTACAAGACTTCCCCGCCCGCTATGCCCCCGTGATGGGCTTTGAAGGCGCGAATGTGCTGTTCGACACCTGGGTCCATCCTTTGGTGATGGGTTTGGAAGAGCATTTGTTGACCATGTTCCGCGAGGACTTTGAGTTCAATGATGCAGCAGGGCCTTCCCACCTCGGTGGTCACGCCAAAGTTGAAGCAGCAGCCAAGCCCGCGCCAGAGGCTGAGGCCGCGCCCGTAGCGGTCGAGACCGCAGGCCAGGAAACCATCACTGTTCTGAATTGGAGCCCGGAAGCCACCAAGGAATTGTCGAAAATCCCCTTCTTTGTCCGAGGTAAGGCCAAGCGCAACACGGAGCGTTACGCCGCCGAGCAGGGCTTAGAGACCATCTCGATTGAGGCGCTTTACGATGCCAAAAGCCACTTCGCACGCTGAAGACGGCCCTAGCTCGCGCCCACAAGATGGGGGCACACCGGTACGGGTGGTCGTCGTCACGCTCGACAATCATCTGCGCACCTTGGTTCAGCGCGCTTCTGACGCTTTGTCCTCTGAGAACCCCGGCATTCGGGTCGACATGCATGCCGCCACTGATTGGGCTGAAAAGCCCGGCGCGTTGGAAGCCTGCCATCGTGATATCGCTAAAGGCGACATTATCCTTGTCTCCATGATGTTCATCGACGAGCATATTCAGGCCGTGCTGCCCGCTTTGGCCGCGCGTCGCGATCATTGTGATGCCATGATCGGCATTATGTCGGCCGGCGAAGTGGTGAAGATGACCAAGCTGGGCAGCTTCAGTATGGACGGCTCTGACAAAGGCCCGCTTGCGATGTTGAAGCGCTTGCGCGGCAATAAAACGAAGTCGGGTGCAAGCTCTGGTGCCGGCCAAATGGCCATGCTGCGCCGCCTGCCTAAATTGTTGAAATATATTCCCGGCCCCGCCCAAGATCTGCGGCATTATTTCTTGACCATGCAATATTGGCTGTCGGGCTCGCAAGAGAACGTCGTTTCCATGGTGCGCAATTTGATTGGCCGCTACGCCAATGGCGAACGCAAAGAATTGCGCGGCGCGATGCAGGCTGCGGCCCCCATCGAATATCCTGAAGTTGGTCTGTTTCACCCTCAGGCCGAACAACGCATCAGTGAAAGCCTGTCTGCTTTGCCAGAGTTGCGGCGTGAGCATAAGGGCACCGTCGGCGTCCTTTTGTTGCGTTCTTATGTCTTGTCCGACGATGCCGGCCATTATGCAGGCGTGATTGAAGCATTAGAGGCGCGCGGCCTTCGCGCCATTCCAGCTTTTGCGAGTGGCCTCGACTCCCGCCCCGCAATCGAAAAATTCTTCATGCGCGACGGCCGTGTCACAGTGGATGCCATTGTTTCGCTTTCTGGCTTCTCGCTCGTCGGTGGTCCTGCCTATAACGACGCCATTGCGGCTGAAAAAGTTCTAGCAGAGCTGGATGTGCCTTATGTTTCCGCTCAGCCGTTGGAGTTTCAGACTTTGCAAGGCTGGGGCGGCTCACACATGGGCCTGTCGCCGGTTGAATCAACCATCATGGTCGCTATCCCCGAACTCGATGGCGCAACCGCGCCTATCGTCTATGGCGGCCGTTCGGATGGCTCCGGCGTTGCCTGCAGCGGCTGTAGCCACGGCTGCACGTTTGACGAAGAAAAAGGCCCGCCCCGCATGCGGGTGTGCCCAGAGCGGGCCGAGACATTGGCTGATCGCGTCGCCAAAATGGTCAAGCTTCGCCGGACAGAGCGGGCAGAGCGCAATCTGGGCATCGTCCTCTTTAACTTCCCACCCAACTCCGGTTCGGTTGGCTCGGCCGCCTATCTCGCTGTCTTTGCGTCTTTATTTAATACGCTGACCACATTGAAAGCCGAAGGCTATGATGTGGACTTGCCTGAGTCGGTGGACGCCCTGCGCGACCAGCTCTTGATTGGAAATTCGGCCCGCTTTGGCACCGATGCTAATGTCCACACCCGCATCTCCGTCGACGACCATGTGCGCCGCGAGCGTCATTTGGGCCAGATCGAAGCGCAATGGGGCCCAGCGCCCGGACGGCAACTCAGTGATGGTCGCTCGATCTTCATTTTGGGCGCGCAATTTGGTCGCGTCTTTGTCGGCCTTCAGCCAGGTTTTGGCTATGAAGGCGATCCGATGCGCCTGTTGTTTGAAGCAGGCTTCTCGCCCACCCACGCGTTCTCGGCCTTCTACCGCTATCTGCGCGAAGACTTTAAGGCCTCTGCCCTTCTGCATTTCGGCACGCACGGCGCATTGGAATTCATGCCCGGCAAGCAAGTGGGCCTGACGGGAGATTGCTGGCCAGAACGTCTGATCGGCGATATTCCTAACTATTATCTCTACGCCGCCAATAATCCCTCAGAAGGCGCTTTGGCCAAACGTCGCGGCGGCGCAACCCTGATCAGCTATTTGACCCCACCAATCGTGCAAGCCGGCCTCTATAAGGGCCTGCAGGATTTGCGCGAAAGCATTGGTCGTTGGCACGGGGCCAAAAATGGCGATGGCGTTGATCGCGACAGCCTGATCGAATTGATCCAGACCCAAGCTGCGGCCCTAGACCTCGCGCCCGCCACCCCCGTGTGGCACGGTCCTTGTGCGGTTGAGATGGAGACGTTGCAGGCCCGTGTCAGCGAATTGAATGACGCCCTGATCCCAGAAGGCTTGCACGTGATCGGCCAAGCCCCCTCAAAGGCAGAGCGGATCGATTTGTTGTTGGCCATGGCCAATGGTGTCCCTGAAACAGCTTTGCCCCGTTCGGTAATTGAGGCTTTGGTCGAGGGGGGAAGCCCTTCTGACGCTATTGAGGCCAGTGGACTGAAATCGAGCCGTACCCTGATCGAACGCTTGGAAGCTTTGGCAGAAAGCAATGTATTGCTGGAGACAGACCATGAGCTTTCGGCCCTGATCCATGCCCTTGATGGTGGTTATATCCGCCCAGCACCGGGTGGGGACTTGGTCCGCACGCCAGCGGTTCTGCCAACCGGGCGCAATCTACATGGCTTTGACCCATTCCGCTTGCCCAGCGCCTTTGCCAGCCATGATGGCGCGCGCCAAGCGCGCAAATTGCTCGACCGGCACATGGATGAAACCGGTGCCTTCCCAGAAACCATCGCTATGGTGCTGTGGGGCTCTGACAATCTGAAGAGCGAAGGCAGCACGATTTCGCAGGCACTTTATTTGATGGGCACACGGCCCCGCTTTGACAGCTATGGCCGCCTGTGCGGGGCAGAGCTTATTCCCATGGAAGAGCTTGGCCGGCCTCGCATCGATGTCGTCATGACCTTGTCCGGTATCTTCCGCGACCTTCTGGCGTTGCAAACCCGCATGTTGGCTGAGGCCGCTTGGCTCGCCGCAAGCGCAGATGAGCCCGATGACATGAATTTTGTTCGCAAGCATGCTTTGGCCCAACAAGCGCAAAGTGGCTGCGATCTGGAAACAGCTTCCCTGCGCGTCTTTACCAATGCTGACGGGGCCTATGGTGCCAATGTCAATCAGATGATTGATGCCAGCTGCTGGACAGACGAAAATGAACTGGCAGAAGCTTATCAAAGCCGCAAATGCTTTGCCTATGGCCGCAAGGGCCCACCGATGCGCCAGTCAGCCGTTCTGGAAGGCATTCTGAAGACCGTCGATCTGACTTATCAAGGCCTCGACTCGGTTGAACTCGGTGTCACCACGATTGATCATTATGTCGATACGCTGGGCGGCATCACCAAGGCCGTGAAGCGTGCCCGCGGTGTCGATGTGCCCGTCTATATTTCAGACCAAACCCAGGGTGACGGCAAAATCCGCACCTTGGCCGAGCAAGTCACCTTTGAAACCCATACCCGCATGCTGAACCCACGCTGGTATGAAGGTCTTTTGTCGCATGGCTATGAAGGCGTGCGCCAGATCGAAGCCCAAGTGACCAACACGATGGGCTGGTCAGCTACAACCGGTCAGGTCCAGCCTTGGGTCTATCAAAAAATCAGCGAGACCTATGTGCTCGATGACGCCATGCGCCAGCGCATGGCCGCCCTCAACCCAAAGGCTTCCGCCCGGATGGCTAACCGCCTCTTGGAAGCCCACGCCCGCAATTATTGGCAGCCCGACAGCGCGACTTTGGAAGCGCTCCGCAATGCCAGTGATGAACTTGAAGACAATTTGGAAGGCATCGCAGCCGCCGCTGCCTGACCTAGGAGAAGTACCCATGGCTCTATTAGACCTACCCCGCGGCCTGAAACCCAGAGCGACCCCAATCACGCGCGCGCCCTCTTTGCGGGGTGACGGTGAAGGCAGCGTCCAGGTAGAGCTTGATCCCAATTTGCAGATCGGCAAAGCAAAGGTCTTTGCCATTTATGGCAAGGGCGGCATTGGTAAGAGCACCACCTCCTCCAATTTGTCGGCGGCCTTCTCCAATCTGGGCAAACGCGTGCTTCAAATCGGCTGTGATCCCAAGCATGACAGCACCTTTACCTTGACCAAGCGCCTTGTGCCGACCGTCATCGATGTCCTCGAAAGCGTTGATTTCCATAGCGAAGAATTGCGCCCCGAAGATTATGTCTATGAAGGCTATAATGGCGTGATGTGCGTCGAGGCTGGTGGCCCGCCAGCTGGTACTGGCTGTGGCGGTTATGTCGTCGGGCAAACGGTGAAGCTTCTGAAAGAGCACCATTTGTTAGAAGACACCGATGTGGTGATCTTCGACGTCTTGGGCGATGTGGTTTGCGGTGGCTTTGCCGCTCCTTTGCAGCATGCTGAGCGCGCCTTGATCGTCACCGCCAATGATTTTGACTCCATTTTTGCGATGAACCGCATCTTGGCGGCCATCAAAGCCAAGTCGAAAAATTATGACGTGCGCCTAGGCGGCGTCATCGCCAATCGCAGCAAGGACACCGACGAAATCGACCGCTTTAATGCCGCTTGTGGCCTTGAGCGGGTTGCGCACTTCCCAGACCTCGACGTCATTCGTCGCTCGCGCCTGAAGAAGTCGACCTTGTTTGAAATGGAACCCTCCCCCGAGCTCGAGGCAGTTCAGAATGAATATCTTCGTCTGGCTGCCTCGTTGTGGGTTGGCACGAAGGAACTAAAGGCTGAGCCGATGAAGGATCGCGACATCTTTGACTTCCTAGGCTTTGATTGATCGGGAGCTTTCGACATGTTGACCACCACGTATGTTGAGCGCCGCCAACGCCTTGAGACCTATTTTGATCGCACCGCGTCTGACACGTGGGCGCAGCTGACCTCGACCGCCCCTGTCAGCAAAATCCGCGCAACTGTGCGGGCTGGTCGCGATCAAATGCGCGAGATTTTGGTGTCTTGGCTGCCAGGCTCTTTAACGGCCAAGCGCATTTTGGATGCAGGCTGTGGCACAGGTGCTTTGGCCGTTATCGCGGCCCATCGGGGTGCCGATGTGGTTGCCGTCGATGTGGCCGCAAGCCTTGTTTCTGTAGCGGGTGAACGCGCACCTATCGATCCCGCTCCGGGCACGATTGAGTTCCGCGTCGGCGATATGCTCGACCCAGCCCATGGCACCTATGATCATATCGTGGCGATGGATTCCTTGATCCACTACCCGCGCGACGAGATTATGACGGCTCTATCGTCCTTGGCAGCTAGATGTCGGGGTTCGATCGTATTTACCTTCGCGCCTAAAACCCCGCTTTTGACCCTCATGCACACGGTCGGGCTTTTGTTCCCGCGCGCCGATCGCGCTCCGGCGATTGAACCGGTTAGCGAGGCCTTTTTGCGCAAGTCCGTGGCGTCTGACCCACGCATGGCAGGCTGGAAAATCGGTCGCACAACCCGTGTCGTCAGTGGCTTTTACACCTCTCAAGCGATGGAACTGGTGAGATCATGAGCAATTCCTATCTCTTTCACCAACAACCCGAGTTCTGGACCCTGCAATGGCCAGATGCGCTCAAGCGGGCCACGCATGTGACAACTTGTACCATTGAGATTCAGCATGATGAGACTAGCCTCCATGCCCATGTCTCCTTGGACGATGACTCCATCCTCGGACCGGGCGACAAGATGATTGTCCAAGGACCCCCGATCCGGCTGTCGTTCGGCGAATCCTGCACCTTACATCGGGGTGTCAAGATTATCCGCGCGACAGCCCTTGAAAGACTTTGGATCAAAGTCGCCTCTTATTTTGAGCTTTTTGAGCTCTATGAAGTCAGCTTCACACCGGGGAAACTGCCATGACCGCAGCCACTTTTGACAATTCCTATCTCGACACCACCCAGCTGGCCAAAACCGACACGATTTTGAGCCCTCGCTTCTACACCACCGATTATGCGGCGATGGATAAGATCGATGTGTCGTCGGTTCGCGAAGAATGGGACCAAATGCTATCGGCTATGGCGGCCGATCCGCGCCGCGGCCACTTTAAGCGCGATGCCGCGTTCGATAATCGCTTGGACGATCTGGACCCTGAATTGCGCCGCGAGTTTGTGGACTTTTTGGTCAGCTCCATCACGTCTGAATTCTCGGGCTGTGTGCTCTATGCAGAGATCGTCAAGCGCGTGTCCAACCCAGACATCAAGGCGCTGTTCAAATATATGGCCCGCGATGAATCGCGCCATGCAGGCTTTATCAATGAAAGTCTGAAGGACTTTGGTATTGGCGTGGATTTGGGCTTTTTGACCAAGACCAAGAAATATACCTTCTTCAAGCCCAAGTTCATTTTCTACGCAGTCTATCTGTCGGAGAAAATCGGCTATGCGCGCTATATCACCATCTTCCGGCAATTAGAGCGCAATCCAGAGCACAAATTCCACCCAATTTTCAATTGGTTCAAGGAATGGTGCAATGATGAGTTCAGCCATGGCGAAGCCTTTGCTTTGATCATGCGCGCTGACCCGACTTTGCTGCAGGGTGCCAATAAGCTTTGGATCCGCTTCTTCCTCTTGTCGGTCTATGCCACCATGTATGTGCGCGACCATGCCCGTCCGGCCTTCCACAAGGCATTGGGAGTCAACCCAACCGACTATGATTATCAGGTGTTTTCGCTGACGACCGAGATCTCAAAGCAGGTCTTCCCGGTCATGCTCG
>CALRLV020000125.1:0-8093 GCA_943368895.1 Ferrovibrio terrae | reverse complement strand
TTGTTCATCGCAATGGGCAAGATTGGGGTAGCCGCTTTGTGGTGACAGGGGCCACGCTTGAAGGTGACCGCATCCAGATTTTCTGCCGCGATGATCACACCAAAGTTGGCCTGACCTATGAGTTGTGCCTCGATGCCGTGACCGGCGTTTTGACCGTTAATTCGGCGCTGACCAATTTGGGCGAGAGCGCGTTGGAAGTTAGTGAGTGCGCCACCGCCGTGCTGCCGATCGCTAATCATATGACCGATATCATCGGCTTTACCGGACGATGGGCTTTGGAGTTCCAGCGCGAGCGGATTAAGCGCTTCGCTGGCACTTATTTGCGCGAAAGCCGTCGGGGCCGCACCTCCCATGATGGGCTTCCCGCTATTATCTTGTGCAGCGATACCACCGACGAAGTGCAAGGCGAGGCTTATGGCCTGCATTTGGGCTGGAGTGGCAATCATCGCATGCGGGTCGACAGCTTGCATGACGGGCGGGTCTTTGCGGGGCTTGGCGCCTTATTGGGACCTGGTGAAATCCGTTTGGAACATGGCCAGACCTTCCACGCGCCAACCATCCACGCCGCCTATAGCCGCGAAGGTCTCTCAGACCTCAGCCAACGCTTCCACGCCCATGTTCGTAGTCAGATCCTGCGTGCTGAGACCCGCGCCAAGGTTCGCCCCATCCATTATAATACGTGGGAAGCGGTATTCTTTGACCACGATTTGGGTCGCCTCAAAGCCATTGCTGACCGCGCTGCGGCGGTGGGGGTAGAGCGCTTTGTTTTGGATGATGGCTGGTTCGGTTCTCGTCGAGACGACACGTCTGGTCTGGGTGATTGGTATGTTTCGGCCGATGTCTATCCAGAAGGCCTTAAGCCACTGATCGAACATGTCACAGGTCTTGGTATGGAGATGGGCATTTGGTTTGAGCCTGAAATGGTCAATCCCGATTCAGACCTCTATCGTGCTCATCCCGATTGGGTGCTAGGCCTTGCCCAAGTGGATCAAGTCCCGTTTCGTAACCAATTGGTGCTCGACATTTCCCGTCCCGAAGTATCCGATTATTTGTTTGAGCGGATCGATGCGATCTTGCGTGACCATGCCATCGGCTATGTCAAATGGGATATGAATCGCGACATCAGCCACCCCGGCGATCACCAAGGGTATCAGCGCTCACATGCCCAAGTTCAAGCGCTTTATGCCTTACTGGAGCGTTTGCGGATCGCCCATCCGCAGGTGGAGTTTGAATCCTGTGCTTCTGGCGGTGCGCGCGCTGATTATGGTGTATTGAGCTATACTGACCGCATTTGGACGTCTGACAGCAATGACGCGTTGGACCGCCAAGATATTCAGCGCGGGGCCAGCTTCTTCTTCCCGCTGGAGGTTTTGGGTGCCCATGTCGGGCCTCGCCGGTGCCATATTACAGGCCGGACCTTATCTATGGCGATGCGGGCCGGCACGGCGATGGTTGGGCATATGGGCCTAGAGCTCAATCTGTTGGAAGAATCCGAGGCAGAGCTAGCAACCCTGAAAGAAGCGATTGAATGCCATAAGGCCCACCGCCACCTGCTCCATACCGGCAATCTCGTGCGCCTAAAAACTTCTGACGAGCTAATGGGCATGGGCGTGATCGCGCAAGATCAGACCGAAGCGCTTTACTCAATCGCGATTATGCGCAGTCAGGTCCAGCGTCTGTTGCCGCGCGTCCTGTTCCACGGCCTGGATCCCGACATGACCTATCTCGTGAAACTCGTCTGGCCAACCAAATTCCGGTCATGGTCAGCCGGCTCCAGTGTGGAAGCGCTAGACCTCACGGGGGCAGGCCAAGTGATGACCGGACGGTTGTTGCAAGAGGTCGGAATGGGCCTGCCGCTAACCGCGCCAGAGCAAGTCTTGATGTTCCATCTGCGCGCGCACACGCCAGATTGATCGCTTAACGGTATCTGGCCCTTTCCCCTAAGGGCCTGTCAGGCTATGTCGACCCCATGACTCCCCGTGAAAACATCCGTAATTTCTCCATCGTTGCCCATATCGACCATGGCAAGTCCACTTTGTCTGACCGCCTGATTCAATTGACGGGCGGCCTCACCCAACGTGAGATGAAAGAGCAAGTGCTCGACAGCATGGATATTGAGCGCGAGCGCGGCATCACGATCAAGGCCCAAACCGTGCGCCTTGAGTTCCAGCGCGAGGGTCAAGACTATATTTTGAACTTGATCGATACCCCGGGCCATGTCGACTTTGCCTATGAAGTGTCGCGTTCCTTGGCCGCTTGTGAAGGCGCGCTTTTGGTGGTGGACGCCAGCCAAGGTGTGGAAGCCCAGACTTTGGCCAATGTCTATCAGGCGATTGATGCTGATCTTGAGATCGTGCCCGTCCTGAATAAGATTGACCTACCGGCCGCTGAACCCGATCGCGTTAAGGCGCAGATCGAAGAAGTGATCGGCATTGACGCCTCTCAATCGGTGATGATTTCGGCCAAAACAGGTCTTGGCATTGAAGATGTGCTGGAAGCCATCATCACGCGTCTGCCGCCGCCAAAGACAGGCGACCGTGACGCGCCTTTGAAGGCGCTTTTGATGGATGCCTATTACGACCAATATTTGGGCGTGGTGGTTTTGGTCCGTATCATTGATGGCGTAATGAAAAAGGGCATGAAGGTCCGCATGATGGCGACGGGGGCCAATTACAGCCTCGACCGCGTCGGCGTGTTCAAGCCAAAGATCACCGAAGTGGACGAATTGGGTCCGGGCGAAATTGGCTTCTTGACGGCCTCGATCAAAGAAGTGGCCGATGCCGCGGTGGGTGACACCATCACCGAAGAGCGTCGCCAGACGACCAGTATGCTGCCGGGCTTTAAGCCTGCCCAGCCTGTGGTGTTCTGCGGTCTCTTCCCCGTCGACGCGGCAGACTTTGAAGACCTGCGTGCGGCCATGGGCCGACTTCGGTTGAATGACGCCAGCTTCTCCTACGAGATGGAGACCAGCGCCGCCTTGGGCTTTGGTTTCCGCTGTGGCTTCCTCGGGCTCCTGCATCTGGAGATCATTCAAGAGCGTTTGAGCCGCGAGTTCAATCTCGACCTGATCGCGACTGCCCCGTCGGTGGTTTATGAGATCAAGATGAAGAATGGCGAGACGCTGCATTTGCACAATCCAGCGGACATGCCCGATGTGATGGCCATTGAAGCGATTGAAGAGCCTTGGATTAAGGCCACAATCTTGACCCCAGACGAATATCTGGGTGGCATTATGAAACTGTGTCAGGATCGGCGTGGTAATCAGCGCGAGCTGACCTACGTCGGCACGCGCGCCATGTTGGTCTATGAGCTGCCGCTGAACGAAGTAGTCTTTGACTTCTATGACCGCTTGAAGAGCATCTCGAAGGGCTACGCTTCATTCGACTATACGATTGAGGGCTATAAGGCTGGCAATCTGGTCAAGATGTCGATCCTTGTGAATGAAGAGCCCGTCGATGCGCTCTCTATGCTGGTTCATGCAGGCCGTGCGGAAATGCGTGGGCGCTCGATGTGCGAAAAGCTCAAGGACCTTATCCCGCAGCACTTGTTCAAAATCCCCATCCAAGCCGCCATTGGTGGTCGCGTTGTGGCGCGCGAAACCATCTCGGCCATGCGCAAGGATGTGACGGCGAAATGCTATGGCGGTGACGCCAGCCGCAAGCGGAAGCTGCTCGACAAGCAAAAGGCCGGTAAAAAGCGCATGCGTCAATTTGGCAGCGTCGATATCCCGCAAGAGGCCTTCATTGCTGCCTTGAAAATGGATGCCGATTAAGACCGGGTCGGCAGTTTAAGAACGCCGCTCGCCAAGACTGGTATCAGATAAAGCAGCAAGAAGCCGGTATTGGATACCGCATTGCCCGGCGTGTTCAGGGCAACCGAAATGCTGCTATCGACCGCCCACCAGACGAGAATGGCCCCTGTCATCGGTCGCCAGAGGGCGAACTGGGGTTGCTTCAAGGCTGCCTGAATAAGCGTGAGCAAAGTTAGCGACCACCCCATCATCACAGCACCTAGAATGGCCGCAGTCAGGCGCAGGCTTTCATGCCAACCGCTTTGCCCATCCAGTGGCCAGTAGATGACATCATAAAACAGGCGGACTGCCGCATCGGTTTGCGGCCACGCACTTCCGGCAAAAATGACGCCCAACCCGAAAACCAGATAGCACCAAATTGTCACCCATTGCCGCCAGATTCCTGACATCATCTATCCTCCCGCATCAATTCTGTTGCAAACTAACAAACGGGCAAATGGTGCATCAATTACCCGAAAGGTCATGTGTTCTGCTTGAGATGGTGGCATTAGCGGACCAATCCAGCAATGATGCATTCTTGGGTAACAGGGTTTGGCCGACGGCGCTTTCTTCAATGGGTGCCGCCCGACATTTGGCCCAAATATAAGGGACGGAAACATGCGCGTGCTGGTCACTGGGGCTGCCGGCTTTATTGGGTTTCATACCTCCGCCGCACTATTGCGGCGCGGCGATGATGTCGTGGGCTTGGATGTGGTCAATGATTATTATGACCCGGCGCTGAAAGAGGCTCGCTTGGCATTGCTAGAGCGCGTTGCAGCAGATGCCCCCGGTAGCTTTACCTTTATCCGTGCTGATTTAGCCGATCCTGCTGCTGTCGATGCTTGCTTTGCAGATCATGCCTTTGACCGGGTGATCCATTTGGCTGCGCAAGCGGGTGTGCGCTATTCACTCGACAATCCCCGCGCCTATGTTGCCTCGAACATCGTTGGCTTCACCCATATTCTAGAGGCGTGCCGCGCCCACAAGATCGCGCATTTGACCTATGCCAGCACGTCGAGTGTCTATGGCGGCAATACGCATATGCCCTTTGTGGAAACCAATGGTGCCGACCATCCGCTCCAATTCTATGCAGCAACCAAGCGCGCCAATGAATTAATGGCCCATTCCTATAGCCACTTGTTTGGCTTACCGACCACAGGCCTCCGCTTCTTCACGGTTTATGGCCCTTGGGGCCGGCCGGATATGTCGCCTTACTTGTTCACCAAGGCGATTTTTGCGGGTGAACCAATTCAAGTCTTCAACTTTGGCCATCACAGCCGCGACTTCACGTTTGTGGATGATATTGTTGAAGGTGTGGTGCGCATCAGCGACCAAATTGCCAAGCCCAATCCAGATTGGGACAGCGACGCGCCAGACCCGTCTTCATCATCTGCACCGTTCCGCATCTACAATATTGGCAATAATAATCCGGTGCTGCTGGCAGACTATATCTCCGCTATCGAAAATGCGGTGGGCAAAAAGGCGATCTTGGAAATGTTACCGCTGCAGCCTGGTGATGTGCCCGATACTTCCGCAGATGTTACTGCACTCGTTGCCGCAATCGGCTATAAGCCGTCTACACCCATCCAAGTCGGCGTGAATGCGTTTGTGGATTGGTACCGCCAATATCACGGGCTCTAAAGCCCGCCCTTTTAAATGATGACATGATAGGCCGCAGATGGACGCGCAATTTTCGACCTTGACCCGCATTAAAGACTTCGTTGGCCCGCAAGGTTGGACAGAAGATCCTGACCTGATCGCCCCGCATTTGATTGAGTGGCGCGACCGCTGGAGTGGGTCAGCGCCGATCTTGCTTATGCCGGGCTCCACTGCAGAAGCCCAAATGATCTTGAGCCAATGTCATGAGGCTGGGCTGGCCGTCACCACGCAGGGCGGCAACACGGGTCTGGTTGGGGCGCAGATACCGCGGGGCGAAGTGTTGATTTCGACCAAAAGGCTCAACGCTATTCGTTCGATTGATCCGGTAGATGATGCCATTGTGGCCGAGGCCGGTGTGATCCTAACCCAAGTGCAAGACGCCGCGCGCCAAATCGGTAAGCGCTTTCCCTTAAGCTTGGCCTCAGAGGGCTCCGCCACCATTGGGGGCCTGATCTCGACCAATGCAGGCGGCGTCCATGTGCGTCGCCATGGCATGATGCGCGCCCAGATTTTGGGCCTAGAGGCCGTCTTGCCGAATGGGTCGCTTTATGAGGGCCTGTCTGCCCTGCGCAAAGACAATACGGGCTATGACCTCAAGCAACTCTTTATCGGCGCTGAGGGAACTTTGGGGCTGGTCACGGCCGCAACTCTGAAGCTGGTTGCCCAACCCCGCCACACTACTGTGGCGCTATTGGCTTTGGAGACACCTGCGCAAGCAGTAGAACTTCTCCATCGCCTGGAAGCTGAGACGGCTGCGGTCGCCGCCTTTGAAGTGATGAACCATTTGGGCGTCACACTTGCCTTAAAGAACATCGCCAATGTGCGGGTCCCGTTCAACGATGTACCGCCTTGGCTGGCACTGGTTGAGTTTGAAGGCCCGAATGCGGACTTGATTGAGACGGTAGAGATGGCTTTGGCTTCAGCCCTTGAAGCAGGCCTCGCCCGCGACGCAGTTGTCGCGCAAAATGATGCGCAGGCGAAGTCTTTCTGGTATCTGCGCGAGGAGATGAGTGCGTGCCAAAAGCCAGAAGGGGTGGCGGCCAAACACGACGTCTCGGTTCCGGTTTCTAAGATTCCAGTCTTCTTGAGGCTAGCCGATGCAGCCGCAGAAAAAGTGGCACCTGGTGCCCGTATTGTGGCTTTTGGTCACTGCAGCGATGGCAATATCCATTATGATGTTATCCAGCCAAGCTCGATGTCGGCAGACACCTATAAGGCTTTAGTGCCGCAGATGAACGAGGCGATCCATGATGTCGCCATGTCCTTCAATGGCTCGATCTCAGCCGAGCATGGTATTGGCATCAGCCGTCGCGATGAGTTTTTGCGACGTGAGCCAGAGGCCCATCTGGTGCTCATGCGCGCGATAAAGGCCAGCTTTGATCCCAAGAATATTATGAACCCGCGCGTGCTTCTTTGATCCGGTTGGATCAAGACGCGCTTTAAAGCAACTGGCTAGCCATCCAATCGGCAAAGCGCGCTTGTGCATCAGCGGTCTGGGCAGCGTTATAGCGAAATGTCGGATTGACGGATGTTTCTTCATCGAAGGAGTGTGTCGCACCGGGGTAAACATGGGTCTCGATGTGGGAGCCATTTCGGCGAATTTTGTCAGCGGCTTTCAGCGGGTACCTTGTGCCCGAAAGGGTGTCGTCTTCACCCAGCATTAGAAAAGTCGGGATGGATTTTTGCCACCCTTTGCGGAGCGTTTGCGCGCCGAGACCGCACCAAGGATAGACCAGAAAGGCGGTGGATAGACCCGCAAGCGGATCAGCGGGAACGTCCTTTAGGTCTGCAAACTCTGCCACTTCTGCCCCTAGAGCCAGAGCATCCATTACGGTCCAACCGCCATGGCTCCAACCGGCAGCGGCAAGGCAGTCTGCCTTCACCCAGTCTTGGCTGCGCGCCCAATGCATCAGCGAGATCAAATCGCCCGCCCGCTCCCGTCCCCACAGGCGCAGGCCAGAGCAAACCAGCACGCGCGCTTCGGTAAGGCTGATGCCACGAGGTCGGAAGGAATCGACGACAATACTGGCAATGCCCTTGGCCGCAGCCGCCTTGGCATAGCCAGGCTGTGGGCCATCGGGATCGCCACACCCATGAAACAGGAAGGCGGTAGGGAACGGGCCGTCTCCCTCTGGCTTGATGATCTGGCAATGGGCAAGCAGGCGCTCTGCCCGTGCGTCTAACGTCTCGCGGGGGAACTTCTTCATGCGCCCGTCTCCAACTAGTGCCGGAAGTGGCGCATGCCTGTAAACACCATGGTGATACCCGCTTCATCTGCAGCAGCAATCACCTCATCGTCGCGGATCGAACCACCCGGCTGGATGACCGCGGTGGCCCCAGCCTCAACGGCTTGCAATAGGCCATCGGCAAAGGGGAAGAAGGCGTCAGATGCACAGGCCGAGCCTATAGTTGCGGCCTGGCTCCATCCGGCGGTCTCAGCAGCTTCCGCCGCACGAACTGCCGCAATACGCGCGGAATCGCGTCGGTTCATTTGCCCCGCCCCAATACCCGCTGTGACGCCATCCTTGGCATAGACAATCGCATTGGATTTCACATGCTTGGCAACCCGGAAGGCAAACAACATGTCGGTCAATTCTTGCGGCGTTGGCGCACGCTTGGTCACGACTTTAAGGTCTGGGGCCAT
>CALRLV020000124.1:0-8134 GCA_943368895.1 Ferrovibrio terrae | reverse complement strand
AGTCTTCGGTATAGGCCGCAAACAAGACCAGAGCCCCCAAACCGGCCGAACCAATGGCATAGCCCTTGGTCACCGCTTTGGTGGTGTTACCCACAGCGTCGAGCGCATCAGTCGTTTTGCGGACTTCTGGTGGCAGATTGGCCATTTCGGCAATCCCACCAGCATTGTCTGTGACAGGGCCAAAGGCGTCGAGCGCCACAATGATCCCGGCAACCGACAACATGGTCGTGGTTGCAATGGCGATGCCGAACAGGCCTGCCAAGTTAAAGGTCGCCAAAATCCCGCCAACGATAATCAATGCTGGCAGCGCGGTGGCTTCCATCGACACAGCCAAGCCTTGAATGACGTTGGTGCCATGGCCAGAAACCGAAGCCTGAGCCACTGATTTCACCGGGCGATAATCCGTGCCGGTGTAATATTCAGTCACCCACACAATGGCTGCGGTCACAACAAGACCAATCACGCCAGACCAGAACAAGTTCATGGCCGTAATGGTCACGCCACCGCTGGTCGTATAGGTCTGGGTCACCGTGTATTGAACCACAGCATAAAGGCCCGCAACCGAGAGAACGCCAGCCGCAATCAAGCCCTTATACAAGGCATTCATGATATTGTTGTCTTTGCCCAGACGGACAAAATAAGTGCCAACAATTGAGGTCACGATCGCCATGGCACCAATTGCCAATGGCAAGGACATCATGACAGCAGCGCCTGCTTCTTTGAAGAAGATCGACGCCAACACCATGGTGGCAACCAAAGTTACCGCATAGGTTTCAAACAAATCTGCCGCCATGCCGGCGCAGTCGCCGACATTGTCGCCAACATTGTCTGCAATGGTTGCAGGGTTGCGTGGGTCATCTTCTGGAATGCCAGCTTCGACCTTGCCGACCATGTCGCCGCCAACGTCTGCACCCTTGGTGAAGATACCGCCTCCGAGACGGGCGAAAATGGAGATCAAGGATGCGCCAAAGCCCAATGCGACCAAAGGATCGATCACTTCACGGCTTGTGGGCTCAAGACCCATGACTTGCGTCAGGATGTAATAATAGCCAGCCACCCCGATCAAAGCCAAACCTGCCACCAGCATGCCGGTCACGGCACCGGCGCGGAAGGCCATGGAGAGACCTGCTGCCAAGCTATTGCGAGAGGCTTCGGTAGTACGCACATTGGCGCGAACCGACACCAGCATGCCAACATAGCCCGCTAGGCCTGAAAGAACGGCACCAACCACAAAGCCAAGCGATGTGGTGATGGTGAATAAGAACGTGAGGAGAACCGCAATTGCCACGCCGACGATGGCGATTGTGGTATATTGGCGGTTGAGATAGGCATTTGCCCCTTCTTGAATAGCCGCAGCAATTTCTTGCATGCGGGCATTTCCTGGGCTTGCCTTAAGAACTTGTTGAACGGTGATGAACCCGTAGATCAACGCAATGACCCCGGCCCCAATAGCCGCGACCACACTCATGACGCTAACGTCCATGTGTTACCTCTTTTCGTTTCCTGGCTCATCCGTGGCGGCAGTTTATCTCCCGCTCTCCGTATGACCCCCCTTTATTGGTCTGTCTTCTTTAGGGGGCGATTGCGCTGCTTGCAACGTGCCGCGTCGGTTTCGCGAAATCCTTGTCAGTAAACCCCAAAACTGCCTGCGCATTAACCAATCATCGACTTTCATGTGGCAGGAAATCGCTATGACGAACTCAACGCGCCGATCCACCCTTGTTTTGAGCGCTGCCACCATCGGTGCTGCAGCCCTGTCACCACTCTTAGCGCCGCACGATGCGCAGGCGGCCGAAGGCAAGGCTGATGGCAAGGGCGAAGCAGCCGGCGAACCACTCGTCGCGGAACTGACCAATGTGGTGCTGCCAATCGCCCGCAATGGTGCCTTGGTCAATTATGTGTTTGTCACCCTCAAGATTCGCATGACCGATCTCAATTCCGCGACCTATGTGCGCGAACAACATTTCTTTGTCCGCGATGGCATCACACGCGCAACCGGGCGCAATCCGATACCCGAAGGCAAAGGCCCCAACACTTATGATGCTGCCGCGATCGTCAGGGTCGTGACCCAAGCGGTGACCGCGATAAAGCCGGGCCTACGTGTCGCGCGTGTTTCGCTCGAGCAAGTGGCCTTCATGCGTCGCTAAACTGCCAGCCTTTATGAGCAGGCAAATCAAGCCGGTCGCCATGATAGAATATCTTTACTCCCTGCCCTTCAAGGCAGACGCCAATTTGAGTGATCTGGACCCCTAAGGCGTTCATTTTCATAGCGAACGCCTCAGCATCTTCTGGCGAAACACAGGCCAGGGTCTGGTAATCATCGCCACCTGTAACAAGGCTTAAGAGAGCTTCAAGGGGGTTTGGCGCAGATTTTAAAAAGGCAATTGCCTCCGCTGACAGCGGCATGCGCTCAAGATCAAGTTGGAGCACCCGTCCTGATGCCGACGCGACATGTCCCGCGTCAGCCAGCAGACCATCTGAAATATCAATACTGGCCCTGGCGTGGCATGCGATGATCTCAGCCACGGCTAAGGGTGGTGGTGAAGGGGCTAAGGCCGTCGCGGCCGCACCTTCCAGCCCCTGCCCGTCCATCAAGCCTAAGCGCACTTGCAAGCCCAAAAATGGGTCACCAATCGTGCCAGTTAGAAAGATCAAATCACCAGCCTGTGCGCCGCTGCGCAGGATTGGCTGACCCAGGGCTGATAGCGGCACGCCAATCAGCGTAAGGCTGGCCACCAATGGCCCTTGAGTGGTGCTGGTATCACCCCCCATCAGCGGGCACGCGCCGCACAGCTCCGCCAAGTCCTGCCCCAGTCCTGCAGCAAAGTCAGCCAATTGCGCATAAGGACGGCTCTTTGGCCAAGCCACCGACAAAAAAGCGCCGATGGGCTTGCAGCCTTTGGCAATCAAATCTGAGAGATTGCGCCGCACCAGACGTTTGGCCACCCAGTCCAAAGGATCACTGGGCAAGAAATGTGTGTTCTCAATGATCTGATCACAGGTAACGACATGGCCAAAGGGGGTGCCGGATAGCTGAGCAATATCGTCTTTCAGCCCAAACGCCCCCGGCGCGCCAAGCGTCAGAGGTGCCCAGAGCTGCGCAATTAGGTCAAACTCTGGGGGTGCCTGCTCCACAAGGGCTACCGCGTGTTCAGGAGGTCACTTGGCGGAGGTCATTGGCATTTAGCTCGCGCGCCAAACGGTCCAACAAGCCATTGGTGAACCCACCTTCTGGCCCATCAAAGAACGCGTTCACGATGCCAACATATTCATCGATCACGACTGCAACCGGCACATCCGCACGGCGCAAGAGTTCGAAGGTTGCTGCGCGGACGGCGGCACGAACGATCGAATCAATGCGTTCAAGGCGCCAGCCCTTCGCCAGCCGCGATTTAATCGACGCATCGATCAACGCTTGTTCGGCTACCACACCTTCAACCAAGGCGCGGAAGAAATCCACGTCGGCTGTCTCTAAGGGCCCCGTCTCACTATCTTCGCCCAAGCGGTGATCGAGATATTCCCGCACCGTCGATGTTACACCGCCGCCGGACATTTCCATCTGATAGAGCGCTTGCACGGCAGCCAGACGCGCACCGCGGCGCGCATCGGTGATCGACGAAGGTTTAATGCGGGTCATACGCCGCCCATGTTCAAGCGCCGCTTGACTGACAGCATGGTGAGACAGGCTACCACAGCATCCTTGCCCTTATTTTTTTGATCGCGCTTGGCGCGAACGAGGGCTTGGGCTTCGTTTTCCACCGTCAAAATGCCGTAGCCAATTGGCAGACCCTCAACCGACAATTCCATCAAAGCCCGGGCGCTCTCGCCACAAACATAGTCATAATGCGAAGTCTCACCGCGAATAACGCAGCCCAAAGCCACATAGCCATCATAATGACGACCTGCCGGGCGATGGGTAGCGCGATCAGCATGGGCGATCACGGCCGGAATTTCAAAGGCACCGGGCACTTTGATGAGGTCGAAGGTGCCATTGACGGCTTTGATAGCTTCGGTAGCACCGGCCACCAATTCTTCCGCGATATGGGCATAATAGTCGCCGACAACAATCAACAGGTGGGGCGGATCGAAAGAAAGTGTCATAGCCTAATCCAAGGTTGAAGCGAATGAGATGGTCGTCAGGTCTTACGAGATAGGATGCGTTCCACGTAACGTGCAACTTGATCGGCTTCAAGATTAACACGTGTACCCGGCTTTAGGCGACCCAATGTTGTCACCTGCCAAGTGTGTGGAATGACATTAATCCCGAACGTCACATCATCCACTTCATTGATCGTCAAAGACACACCATCGACCGCGATAGATCCTTTGGGCGACACATATTTCGCCAAGGCCTCCGGCACTTGAATCCTAACCCGGTGGCTCTCGTTTTCTGGTGTCACCGCGATGACTTCTCCAATGCCGTCGACATGGCCTGAAACCATATGGCCACCCAATTCGTCACCCAATTTCAGGGCGCGTTCAAGATTAAGCTGGGTCCCAACCTGCCAGTCTTTGGCGCATGTCACATCCAAAGTCTCTTGGCTGACTTGCACCCGCCAGCGCGAACCTGTCGTGATCGATTCAAACGAGATGAGGGTGAGGCAGACCCCTTGGTGGCTGACTGAAGCACCCAAGGCCAAACTCGCCGCATCATAGCCGCTATCGACGGTAAATACCGCATCAGTCCCCGGCCTATGATCCATCGCGACAATGGTGCCGATATCAGTGATTATCCCTGTAAACATCTAAATGCCTTTTAAGTTGGGCTTAAGTCGAAGCGGTCGAGGACGTCTCGACCAAACCGGGTATGGTCAGTCTGGTGAAGGACCCAAGCTTGCGACAATTCCTGAACATTTAGGGTGTCAAACACGGATCGTCCATCGCCGCCGAGTAGCAAAGGTGCTCGAAACCAAGCGATGTGATCGACAAGACCTGCCCGCAAGAAAGCAGTGGCCAAGATCGGGCCTGTCTCAACCATCAAGGTTTTGATGCCATAAGTCTCGGTCAGGAGGCGCAATACCTCAGTCAGTTCCAATCCAACGGAGCCCGTTTTGCTCGCACCCACGCGATGATGGTGAATTCGGCGACCGTCACTTGTTGCATGTGACGCGACATCTGAAGCTGTGCACCAAATCAGGTCGGCCCTATCGGTGGTTTGGATCAGTTTACTGTTCATAGGCAATCGACCCTGACGGTCAAGCACAACACGCCACGGCTGACGCTCGGGCATGGGATCAAGCCGCGCGGTCAGTTCGGGATCATCGACCAAAACCGTGCCAATACCCGTTAACACGGCGTCATGGGCGGCGCGCATCCGGTGAACTTCAGCACGCGACTGCGGCCCTGTGATCCATTTGCTCGCGCCAGTGACGGTGGCAATGCGAGCGTCTAGGCTGGTTGCAAGCTTCAGCGTGATGGTGGGGCGATGCTGGGCCACCTCAATCGTCACGCACGGTGCCCCGACGTTTTAGGCTTTCTTTCAACGCACCAAGCTCATCATCGACAAAGCGGTTGAAATCCTCCGCCTCGCGGAAATCGCGATAGACTGAGGCATAGCGCACAAAGGCAACCGGATCGGTCTCCCCCAACGCATCCAAGACGAACTGACCAACCGTGCTGGTGGAAATTTCCGTTTCGCCTGATGTCTCTAAGCGCCGCACGATGCCAGAAATCAAATGCTCAATCCGCTCTTCGGGCACTTCGCGCTTGCGCAGCGCAATCGCTACCGACCGATGGAGCTTGTCGCGATCAAACAATTCTCGCGTGCCGTCGCGCTTGATCACTTTCAACTCGCGTAATTGCACCCGCTCAAACGTCGTGAAGCGACCGCCACATGCGGGGCATTGGCGGCGACGCCGGATGGACACCCCATCCTCAGCTGGACGGGAGTCCTTGACCTGCGTGTCAGCGAATCCGCAAAATGGGCAACGCATGAACTATCCTTTCGAAAGCAGCTCTGGCGAGGCCTGTACCTCACCGGCCTGCCTCTTAATAGATGGGGAAACGTGCACACATCTCAGCAACTTCACCACGTACACGGGTTTCCACCTCTGGATTGCCGTCCGGTGTACCCGCAAGGGCATCTAAGACTTCTACGATCTTATTGCCGATCCAAGTGAATTCCTCTGTGCCAAAGCCGCGTGTGGTGCCAGCTGGCGAGCCCAAGCGCACACCCGAAGTCGTTGCGGGTGGCTTTGGATCAAATGGCACACCATTTTTGTTGCAAGTAAAGCCTGCCCGCTCCAATGCAGCTTCACTTGCTTTGCCGGTCAGATCCTTGGGACGCAAGTCAACCAGGACCACATGGGTGTCGGTGCCGCCCGAAACCAGATCAAAGCCGCCAGACTTTACGGCGGCAGCCATGGCTTGCGCATTGGCAACGACTTGACGGGCATAGGCTTGGAACTCTGGCGTCAAAGCTTCACCAAAGGCGACGGCTTTGGCCGCGATAACATGCATCAAGGGCCCGCCTTGCAGGCCAGGGAATACGGCTGAGTTAAACTTCTTACCCAAGGCCTCGTCATTCGACAAAATCATGCCACCACGTGGACCACGCAGGGTCTTATGCGTCGTGGTGGTAACGACATGGGCATGGTCGAGCGGATTTGGGTGCGCTTTGCCAGCTACCAGACCGGCAAAATGGGCCATGTCGACCATGAAATAGGCCCCAACCGAATCAGCAATCGCGCGGAAACGGGCAAAGTCGATCTGGCGCGGATAGGCCGAACCGCCAGCAATAATCACCTTTGGCTGATGCTCTTTAGCCAAAGCCTCCACAGCATCATAGTCAATCAGATGAGTATCTGGACGAACGCCGTAAGAAATCGCGTTAAACCACTTGCCGGATTGGTTGGCGGGCGAGCCATGCGTGAGGTGCCCCCCACTTGCCAAGTCTAGACCAAGGAAAGTGTCACCAGGCTTTAAAAGAGCCATAAAGACCGCTTGGTTCGCTTGCGCCCCAGAGTGAGGCTGAACATTTGCATAGCTGCAGTCAAACAGGGCCTTGGCGCGGTCTAGAGCCAAATTCTCAGCCACATCGACGAATTCACAGCCACCATAATAGCGACGGCCTGGATATCCCTCGGCATATTTATTGGTCAGGACTGACCCCTGAGCCTCAAGCACCGCCCGGGACACAATGTTTTCCGACGCAATCAACTCAATCTGCGTCTGCTGACGATGCAGTTCTTCTTGAATGGCTGCTGCCAGTTCAGAATCTTTAGCCCCAAGCGGAGCCGAAAAAAAGTCTTTATTTACAGAATTTTGGCTTTCAGCAAGGGATGTCATGGTAGGTTATCTCCGTTTGGGTCGTTCTACATGAACCTAGGCGTCAGTTGCAACAGGGCAAGTCGCCTGATTTACCACAAGGTAAATTCACAGAATCTCCACAATATTAAAAATAGTTCCAATGAAAATTCCCGTTTTCGAGATATTCATGGAAAATCAAGCTTTCTCTTGGGAAATTTTTAATTTAAATTCAAACATATAGAAACGACACTTGGTCACTAATTGTGCAGATTGAAGCTTAGTAAGAACAGGAAAATCGATTTACTGAATTGGGTGACCTTACTTCATTTCCAATCCAGTCATATTGAATCATCCAGACGCAACCTAGATAGGAATGGTTTAAAATGAGAAATCAAAGAGAGCACGCAGGGTCTGACATCTTGGAAATGACAACGGAGATCGTCTCCTCCTATGTAAATGGCAACGAGATTCGTGCTGAAAATCTTAGCGATCTTATCCGCAGCATCCATAAAAGCCTTGTTACACTGTCTAATGATGACTTTGAAAAGCCAACCGAGAAGCCAAAAGCTGCAGTAAGCTTGGGAAAATCTATCACGGATGATTACATTATCTGCCTGGAGGACGGAAAAAAGCTTAAGATGCTCAAACGTTACTTGCGTTCGAAATATAATCTGACGCCAGAAGAATATCGTCGTCGGTGGAACCTTCCCGCGGATTATCCAATGGTTGCGCCAAACTATGCAAAGCGGCGCAGTGAATTTGCGCGGCAAATCGGCTTGGGCCGTGGGGTTCGTGGGCGCTAAGCCATCTGATGCAATGATAGAACATTTATACTTAACGGATGGAGACAATACTTTCAGCCGTTAAGTATAAAATCCCCCTTTTG
>CALRLV020000123.1:0-8184 GCA_943368895.1 Ferrovibrio terrae | reverse complement strand
GAGATATTTGAAGCTCAATTGCTTGCGCGCTTCTTCCAAGGGCACGCCTTCGATCTGATAGAGATAAAAGACTGCCATGGTGCCCGCGCGGTCTGCGCCTGATTTACAATGCATCAGGGCAGGATATTCCATGGTTTCGAAGGCTTTTTTGGCCTCTAAAAGACGCTCGGCATAGGGCGCGCCACGGCTCTCGCTGTGCAGAAACACAAGCTTGAGGCCCAATTGCTCGCAGGCCTCTTTTTCCAAGACGGTGAAGCTTGCGTCCGTATCACCGCGTAAATTGACGATGGTCTTGATGCCAAAGTCCTTCCATTCCGCCAATTGCTTGGGGCTGGGTTGATTGGTGCGCCACATGCGCGGGCTGATTTGATATTTGTTTTGAAAGCGCGCGCGCAAAAAGGCGTGGTCATTCCACCAATAGTCGCGTTCAGCGGCTTTGCGGCGTTCAGGCGTGGTCAGGTCAAATTTGGGCACGGGCGCGTCTTTTCGGCTAATCCGATGGCATCTAGGCAGCCCCGCGTTGCCATGCAAGCCTTAGCTGTGGCGCCCGCGCACTCGCCTTTGACCGCAACGCTCGCTATGGAGCGGGGACTATGAGCAAAAAACTCTCGCGCGCCTTCTTTCGATCCTCACCCGTCCAGTGGTTTTTTGCGGGCTTTCTGGCCGCTTGGATGGCTTTGGTGCGGGTTACGACGCGTTGGACGTTTGTGGGCCAAGAACATGCTGAGCCTGTGTGGAAGTCCGGCAAAGGGGTGGTGTGGTGCTATTGGCACTCGCGCATCATGGGCGCGCACTCCATCTGGCCGACTGATGTTCAAAAGATGCTGATGCTGATCTCGCTTTCGCCCGATGGCCAGTTTGTGGCGCGCGCCGCTGAACTGGTGGGCCGTACGGTGGTGCGGGGATCGTCGTCGAAGAAAAAGGCCGATGGCGAGACCGAAGATAAGGGCGCGCTGCAGGCGTTTCGTCAGATGCTCAGCCACGCCTCAAAGGGCGGCTGCGTCGGGATTACGCCAGATGGGCCACGCGGACCACGCATGCGCGCCCAGCTTGGTGCGGTGCGAGTGGCGAAAATGGCCAAAGTACCACTTTTGCCTTCGGCCTTTGCGGTCAAGGGCGGCGGTTATGCCAAGAGCTGGGACCGGTTCCACTTGCCGCCTTTGTTTTCGCGCGGCGTGATTGTCTATCGCCCTGCGATTGAACTTCCTGCCAAAGCGACCGAGGCCGATATGGAAGCCGCCCGTCTGGCCTTAGAGCTTGCGCTGACCGAGGCCATGCAAGAGGCCGATCGCTTGGTGGGTGGCCCGTTGATTGAACCTGCGCCGCCCGCCCCAGTCCTCGACGAGGCTGACGCGTGACAGAGACCTTGCCCTTTTCCTTGACGCTCTATCGGATTGCGACCCAGCTTCTGGCGCGCTTTATGCCCGGTGTCTTGTCGCGGCGGGCGGCAAAGGGCCGCGAGGACCCAACGCGGATTGAGGAACGTCTGGGTACAGCCCCGGTGCAGCGCCCGAAAGGCAAATTGGTGTGGATCCATGGCGCCAGCGTGGGGGAGTCTCTGGTTGGATATGCTTTGGCCCAAGAGCTGCGCAATGCCTATCCGGGCCTGACCTTCCTTTTTACCAGCGGCACAAAAACCTCAGCCACTTTGATGGCGGCCAAGCTCTCTGCGCCTGATCTGCATCGCTATGTGCCGGTCGATACGCCTATGGCGACCAAAAACTTCATCGCGGGCTGGAAGCCCGATCTTGCCGTCTTTGTGGAAGGCGAGATTTGGCCGAACCTCTTGCTGGCAACCAAGCAAGCAGGCGTGCCCTTGGCGCTGGTCAATGCCCGCATGACGGCGCGTTCGGTCAAGGGCTGGCGGGGTAGGGCGAAAACGGCAGAGCTCTTATTTTCGCTATTTGACGTGGCTTTGCCTGCCGATACCCGCACGTTTGAAGCGCTGAGCCTGTTTCGGTCCGGTCCGATTGGCACTGTTGGCAACCTCAAGCTGGCGGCGCCTGCGCCCATTGTGAATGCCAAGGAAGCCAAAGTGCTGGCTGGCAAGCTGGGCAACCGGCCAATCTGGCTTGCAGCCTCAACTCATGAGGGCGAAGAGACGGTGCTTCTAGCCGCTCACGCAGCCCTACGGCTAGGCGCACCCGATGCACTCTTAATCTTAGCCCCACGCCATCCAGAGCGCGCGCAAGATGTTGAGATTGAATGCCGCAAGCAGGGCCTCGTGTCTGTGCGTCGCTCAAAGGGCCAAGTTCCCGGTGCCCAGACACCTGTCTGGCTATGGGATACATTGGGGGAATTGGGCCTCGCTATGCGCTTGGCACCTGTCACTTTTGTTGCCGGTAGCCTGCAGCCTGGCATAGGTGGCCATAATCCTGTCGAGCCCGTCCAACTTGGCTCAACCGTGGTCAGCGCGAGTTTTGTTGGCAATTTCCTCGACCTTTATCAGGCTTTGGAGGACCGAGATGGGGCAGTGATCCTCGACGATCATGCGTCAGACCGGATTGCTCTAACTTTGGCAGGGCTCTTGGGCGACGCTGAGCGGCGGGAGCAGTTGAATGACGCGGCTCGTGGTGTGATTGCCCAAGGCAGTCACGCCATGGCCGATAGTGTGGCAGCCCTTGTCGGCCTGTTGGGACGGGAAAGGGCATGAGGGCACCGTCTTTCTGGACCATTCGCTATGGCAGGGATTCTGCGCCAATCTTGCGGCTCCTTCTGTCGCCACTAGGTGCGCTTTACGGGGCCAGCGTTGCGCGCCGCATTGCCAAAGCAAGCCCACTTAGCTTGTCCATCCCCGTTATCTCGATTGGCAATTTAACGGCTGGCGGTACAGGCAAGACGCCATTTTCTGAGACCCTGCGCACCTTATTGGCAGAGCTTTTGGGCGGCCAGATTGGCATTGTCTCACGCGGCTATGGTGGGTCTTTGGAAGGACCAGTGGCGGTTGATCCTGCTGTGCATGGTGCAGACGCAGTTGGCGATGAGCCCTTGATGCTGGCCCAAGGCGGGCCGGTCTTTGTTGGGCGGGACCGGGCGGCGGCAGGCAAGCTTGCGGCTCAGAACGGCATGAAAGCACTCATCCTCGATGACGGCCATCAGAACCCAGCCTTGGCGAAAATCATCTCGCTGGTGGTGGTCGACGGGCAGACAGGCTTTGGCAATGGTCACCTCATTCCAGCAGGACCTTTGCGGGAAAAGCCAGCCGTTGGCCTTGCCCGTGCTGACGCCATCATCGTGATGGGGGCAGTCAGCGACGACGCATTAGAAGATATTGATGGCTTTAAAGGCCCGGTTTTCAAAGCGTCACTCAACGCCAAACCTGTCGCCATCGGAGGCCCTGTTTTAGGCTTTTGCGGCATAGGTCGGCCTGAGAAGTTTGATGCGACTTTGCGAAGCTTGGGCTTGAATGTCGTCGATTTATACCCATTTGCCGACCACCATCGCTATCGCCCAGATGAACTGGTCCGACTTGAGGCCGATGCGCGCGCGGCAGGGGCAAATTTGGTCACGACGGAAAAGGATTATGTGCGCTTACCGCCAGATTTTGCTGCCAAAGTTCAGGTGGTAGCAATCGAGGCTATTTTGGAAGATGAAGCAGCCTTTTTGGCCTTTCTGCGGGCTAAACTCGACAGTCATCTCGGGCAGGATTAGGATTTTTCCATGACAGCAGGCCGTCGCGAGTCCTTCTTCAAGCGTATCGAATCTTGGGCGTTCCACACCTATTGGAACCGGATTAGTTCCATGTCTTTGGACGAGGCGTCCAATGCAGGCGCAAAATTTGCCCGCACGCTTGGCCCCATCACCAGCGCGCACAAGACCGCGCGCTATAATATGCGCCTGGCTTTCCCGCGCATTACCGCAGCCGAAGAGCGCGAGATGCTGGATGCCATGTGGGACAATTTAGGTCGGGTCGTAGGGGAATTCCCGCATCTGTCGGCTATGGGCCTGTTCACGCCCGAAAGCCGGGCAGAGTTTGAAGGGTTAGATATTCTCGACCGCTATGTCGGCACGGGCCAAGCTGGCGTTTTTATCTCTGGCCATTTCGCCAATTGGGAAGTCATGCCGGCAGCCATCGTGCGGCGCGGGGTGGATTGCCGCGTGACCTATCGGCCTGCCAACAACATCTGGGTTGATGATACAATCGTCAAAGCCCGCGCCGATTATGGCGTGCGCTTGTTTGCGCCTAAGGGCCCATCGGGCGGGGTCAGTCTCATGCGTATCCTCGCCAAGGGCGGCTCAGTCGCCATGATGAATGACCAGAAGTATGAGACGGGCGTGGAAGCGCCTTTCTTTGGCCATCTCTGCAAGACGGCAGACGGTCCTTCGCGTCTAGCCTACCGCTTTAAAGCCCCTTTGCAGACCATGACGGTTAAGCGCTTGTCTGGCGCGAACTTTAAGGTCGCTGTGCAAGAGCCGATGCTGATGGACTTTGATCTACCCGTCGATGAGGCGGTGCATGCCTCGGTTTTGCGTATCAATCACTTCATGGAAGAAAACATCCTGAAAGCGCCTGAACAATGGTTCTGGGTGCATGCGCGCTGGCCCAAAAAGGCTTGGATCGACGCCGGCGTGATGGATTGATCAGTTTTTGATTGGCCAATCCAACAGACAGGTCTAACTTAAGGCAATGGACCGCATTGAAGCCTTAAAATATCGCGCTGGGGCCACAGCTAAGCTGGCTTTTTATGCCGCCCATTATGGCCTGTCGCGTGCCACTTCGGCCCCGTTTGATCGGCCGGGGGACGCGCCCTTTGATTCCGACAAGCCTAAGCCCGATTTAGCACGAATGCGTAAGGCCTATATGGCGGCCTTCACCCAAGACATGGCCAATATCGAGGCGGGCCTTTACCTTGCGCCATTGGCCAAAACAGAGCTTGCCCAGACGCGCAAAAGCCTCGCCTATCTGCGCGATGTGAAGGCGATTGATCAACGCCGCTTGGCCAAAAATGGCGTTGAAGTGCGCGATGAGGGCTTAGGGGAGGGGTTTCCCGCCTATTTTCGGCAGAATTTCCACTGGCAAAGTGGGGGGTGGCTGACCCCTGAAAGCGCTGACCTCTATGACTTTCAAGTTGAGACGATTTTTACAGGCTCTGCCGGGGCGATGCGGCGGTCAACCGCACTCGCCCTATTGGCCAAAAGCCTGAAGGGCGTGGATCAGCGGCTGACGACTTGTGTTGAGTTGGCTTGTGGAACAGGACAATTGGCGCGTGAAGTCATGCGCAATTTCCCGCGCTTGCGTTTCACCGCCCTCGATATGAGCCCGCCTTATGCCGCAGCCGCCGCCAAAGCGCTGGCCCCCTATCGAAGCGCGACGGCCATCAGTGGTGCAGCAGAGGCAACACCGTTTGAGACAGGGAGCGTGGACCGTGTTTTGTGTGTCTATCTCTTCCACGAATTGCCACCCAAAGTCCGCAAAGCAGTGGTGGCCGAGGCTGCCCGCATTTTGAAGCCCGGCGGGATATTTGTGCTGGCCGATGCCTTACAGACCGGCGATGATCCCAATCTCGACCGCCTGTTGGACGCTTTTCCCGTGGGCTTTCACGAGCCGTTTTTCACCTCTTACCTGACAACCGATATGAAAGCCGTGTTTGAGGCAGCAGGTTTTGAATTTGTCGAAGGCGCGCAAGCCTTTTTGACTAAGGGCTGGATGTTTCAAAAGCGCGGTGGGTGAGGGATGAACTCGCCCATGTCATGCCCGCCGGAGCGGTAGCGCAGAGCGGGGACCCCAGTGGGGCTGCGGATCTAGGTCCCGGCTCGGCTTCGCCGTCCGGAATGACAGTGAATTGGTGGTGGGGTAGTTCCGTCAAAAGTTACCCGCCAAATGCGACCAAACATCGCGCGACATTTAGGTGACGGGGCAGACACAACACCCTATAACGACCAAAGACTTGGCGGTAGGCCAAGTGGAGTGCCGAATTTGGGTGTGTGGAGCTTTGTCACCGATATTTGGGATACATTGGCGATTTCATCCTTGATGGTGGCGCTAACCGTGACGGTGCATTTCGTTGGACTGGCCGCTTTGATGGCTTTGATCCGGCAGAGACAGCCTTTGACAAACCCACAAGGCCCACATTTTTCGCTGCGGGTATTGGCCATTTTGTTTGTCGTCTTTGGCCTCTTTGCCATTCATACGGTCGAGATTTGGCTTTATGCCATGGTCTATCATTTTGGCCTGCAAGCGTTTCATGACTTTGAAACCGCGCTTTATTTTTCGACCGTCACCTTTGTGTCGCTGGGCTATGGCGATGTGATCCTGCCGCGTGATTGGCGCTTGGTAGGAGCAATCGAGGCGGCTAATGGGGTGATCCTGCTTGGCTGGTCGACGGCATTTTTGATTACCGTGATCGGTCGCCTCCGCGCGCTGGAACATGAATGGCTGGACCATAAGGGAGAGCCTCCGCCCAATCCCTAAGATGGTCGATGCGGATTCACAAAGATCGCCTCCACGTCGGTCTCAAATAAAGCCGCCATTTTGAACGCCAGATCCAGCGACGGGTCGTGCTGGTCGGCTTCAATCGCAATAATGGCCTGCCGAGAAACCCCTAAAGCCTGCCCAAGATCGGCTTGGGTCAGGCCTTTGGCAGCACGTAAGGCACGCACATTGTTGATCATTTTGTCGCCTTACGAGCAAAGGGGGCCACAAGAGCAAAACAGGCCCAAAACAGCGGATAAATCATCCAGCCAGGCACATGGGCCGCCCCCGCATAGCTTTCAGCAAAGCCCCATGCCGAAAAGAGCGCCATGGCGATACCCGAAGCCAAAATGAATTGTCGCGCCAAAAAGGCCCCTATGAACTCGTCACTGTCGCGGATCATCACTAAAGTGGCCCAAATTTGTCCAGCTATCGGCAGACTGACCAAAGCGGTCAAACCCCAGCGGGCAGGGGCGGGCATGCCGTCCATCAAGCCCGCAATCGCCCCAGCATTGATCAGGACATAGAGGCCCATAAACAGCATGGTGCGGATGATATAGGTCTTGGCTTGGGGAGTTTGTTCCATGGCAATTGCCTCCTGAATGTCAGGTATACCTAACATTTGCAAAATGTCAGGTCAAGCTGACATTTGCGATTTCTTGCACCTTCCCAGACCCTGCAAAGTTGCATCAGGCGCAATTGCCCTCTAACCAGTTCCCGACATAATAAGGCCGGGAAGCAGGCTGATAGCTCTAGGGGCATACGGACCAAGATGTTTGATAAGATTCTGATTGCCAATCGCGGCGAAGTCGCCGTCCGCATCATCAAGACCTGTCGGCGTATGGGCGTGAAAACCGTCATCGTATTTTCCGAAGCTGACCGCGATTCGATGGCGGTGGAGATGGCTGACGAGAAGGTATTTATCGGCCCTGCACCTGCTTCTGAATCTTATCTTGTAATCGACAAAATTATCGCTGCCGTCAAAGAAACAGGCGCACAGGCCGTGCACCCGGGTTTTGGCTTCTTGTCGGAAAAGGTAGAGTTTGCTCAACGCTGTGCGGATGAGGGGATCGTCTTTATCGGCCCGAACCCACACGCCATCCACGCCATGGGCGATAAGATTGAGAGTAAGAAGACGGCTGCTGCTGCGGGCGTTTCTTGCGTGCCCGGCCATATTGGCGAGATTGCTGACACCGCCCATGCGGTCACCATCTCTGAAGAGATTGGCTATCCCGTCATGATCAAGGCTTCGGCTGGCGGCGGTGGTAAGGGTATCCGCGTTGCCTATGATCGCAAGGACGTAGAAGAAGGCTTCCCCGCTGTGCGCGCTGAGGCCAAAAACGCTTTTGGCGATGACCGCATCTTCATCGAGAAATTCATTCTGGCCCCGCGCCACATCGAAATCCAAGTTTTGGGCGACAAGCATGGCAATGTGGTGCATTTGTTTGAGCGCGAGTGCTCGATCCAGCGCCGCAATCAAAAGGTCATTGAAGAAGCGCCAAGCCCGCTTCTAGACGAAGCCACCCGCGCCGCCATGGGTGCCCAAGCCGTCGCTTTGGCCAAGGCCGTGGGCTATGACAGTGCTGGAACAGTCGAATTTGTAGCCTCGGGCAAGGATAAGAGCTTCTATTTCCTTGAAATGAACACCCGCCTGCAGGTGGAACACCCCGTTTCAGAAGCCATCACCGGCCTTGATCTGGTGGAGCAAATGTTGCGCGTGGCGTCGGGCGAGGCCTTGTCCTTCCAGCAATCAGACCTGTCGATTAATGGCT
>CALRLV020000122.1:0-8196 GCA_943368895.1 Ferrovibrio terrae | reverse complement strand
TTACTGACGACTCAGTTTCCCCACGCTAGGGTGCTACACGAATTTCGCAATGGCCCTTGAAAGTAGGCATAGAATGGCAAAGCCACATATTCTCGTTCTCGCCGGCGATGACGCAAGTGAAGTGCTCTCCCAGGCGGGCTTCACCATCGCGGGCGAAGACCATCAGCGTCGCCAGACGGCTGCCATTGTGGTTGATACACGCGGGGACAGCGGGCCTAAAGCTGCTGATCTGGTGCGGTCGCTCAAAGCGGCTCTTGGGCCGCGGGCTGGCCTATTTATGGCGTGGAGCAATGGCGAAGAAAACTTCGACATCAGCGCCTTTGATGGGGTGTTGGATGCCTTTTCCACCCCTGCCGTCTTGGCGGCGCGCCTCGGGTCCAGCTTGCGAATCGCAGTCATGGCGGATGAAGCCAAAATGCGGTTTCGGACATTGGCCCGTTTTGGCGGCCCATCGCATCCGCCGATCGTTAACAGCGCGAAAGTGCCCCGTATCTTGATCTTTGGCCAACCCGGCCCTGATTTATTGCAGTTTTCAACCGCGATCACCCAATTGGGCGCAGAGACCATTGCGGCCTTCACCTCCTTCACCGCCTTTGATTATCTCCACGAGAGTGAATTTGATGGGGTAGTGATTTTAGCTCGCGATGATCGCGCCACCGCGCTCAGTTTCTGTGCCGCTATGCGTCGCAATGCGCGCATGTTTCACATGCCCTGCTTGATCCTTGGGTCGCCTGATTTCGACAATCCCCACGAAGCCATAGAGCGGGGCGCGACAGATTTTGCGGTTGCTGGCGATGATGATCCTGCCGCTGCGGATCGACTTCTCAATTTTGTCGAGGAAAAGCGCAGCCGCGATGCGTTGAACTTAGCCTTTGCCGCAGCGCGCGCGCCTGCTGCCATGGAAGCCACCACTGGCCTTTATGCGCCTTCCTTCTTTTTAGCGCATCTGGAAAGCTTGGTTCATAGAGCCCACGAGACGGACAGGCCCTTATCGATCGCCTTGGCGCGCCTCGACACCGAAGCCAGCCTTGGTGTGGTGCACACGCGTCAAGGGATTGAGCGCCTGATTGGCCAGTCTGGGGCCATGCTGTCGCGCTTGGTGCGCGCTGAAGATGTGGCAGCGCGCCTAGACCAAACCACCTTTGCCGTTGCTTTCCCAAGCTCGGATGATGAGGCGGCCTCGATTGCGGCTGATCGCATTGCCGCCGTGCTCGAATGCACTGCTTTTGACGTTCAGGCTGATCACACCAGCTATAGCAACGACCAGCCAATCCAGATCAAGCTGGCCATTGCAAGTGCGAGCCTCTCGCCGCAGGAAAATGCCGCAGGTTTGCTGCACCGTGTGACCGGGATGCTGGAACAAGGCCGAAACCAATGAGTGATATTGCTACCCAGGCTCCAATTCCGGGCCGTCCGATCACCATCGACTTTATCTCCGACGTGATTTGTCCGTGGTGCTATGTCGGGTTTCGCGCGCTGGTGACAGCCTGCGTGACACGCGGTGATATTCCCACGCATTTGTCGATGCGGCCATTCGAACTCGACCCCACAACACCCAAAGAAGGCGCAGACCGTCGAGAGCGGCTTTTGGCCAAATTTGGCGGCGACGAAGCCCGCTTGAAAGAGATTTCCCAAGCCGTGGTCGATGCTGGGCTTCGGGTCGGCATTGAATTCAACTTTGACGCCATCAAAACCACACCCAACACGCGCGATTGCCACCGTTTGCTGCGCTGGGCACGCTCAGCCGGTGTTGAAGTAGAATGCGCCGAAGCTCTGTTTCAGGCCTATCACGTCGAAGGTGAGGACTTGAGCCAATCCTCGACCCTGGTGTCAATTGCCCGTGGTTTGGGCATGGATGGCGACCTCGTCACGCGGCTTTTGGCCAGTGATGCCGATGTTGCACCGGTGGAGCAGGAATTGGAGATCGCCCGGCGCATGGGCGTAACAGGCGTCCCCACCGTCCTGTTTGATCAGAGCTTTGCGGTAGTCGGTGCACAAGGGGTTGAGACCTTTGTGTCGGCGCTTGACCGGGCGCGGGCCGAACAAGTCACAGCGCCTCAACCCGCCCCCCCTGGCACGATCTGATGCCGATTTTGGACTATCGGGACTTTTGTGAAAGCTTGCCCGCCCGACAGGCCTTGATCGGCATAGACCCCGGCTCCACCACGATTGGGGTTGCGGCCTCTGACGTCACCCGCCTGATCGCCAGCCCTGCTGGCGGGGTCAAGCGCACCAAGATGGCTGCCGATGGGGCAGCCATATTTGCAATTTATGATGACCGCTCAGCCTGTGGCCTTGTGGTTGGACACCCCATCAATATGGACGGGTCAAAAGGCCCCTCTTCCCAAGCCGCGCGCGCCTTTGCGCGAAACCTGTTGAACATTCGCGATGTGCCGCTTTTGATGTGGGATGAACGGCTATCGACCGCTGCCGTGCAACGCCAAATGATTGCCGCCGATATGACCCGCGCTAAGCGCGCCGCTGTCGTAGATGCCGCAGCCGCTGCCTATATGTTGCAAGGCCTTCTGGACCGCTTGCAGGGCGGCTTCAGCCTCGGCAGCCTGTCATGAACGTGGCCTTCACCGCGATTTTGCCCGTCTTTCTGGTGATTGCGATAGGCTTTGTGGCCAAGCGCGCCAAGATCGTGCCCGACACCTCTTGGGCGGCCGTCAATTCCTTTGGCTATTGGATGCTCTATCCAGCCTTTTTGTTTTCCACGGTGGCAGGAGCTGACTTTTCAGGGCCCGACACGGTCCATTTTCTGACCTGCTTGGTTGTAGGCTTTGCTTTGGCTGGCCTGTGGGGTTTGAGCCTACGGCTTTGGTTTCGTGAGAATGGCCCAGCATTTACCTCTATCTTTCAAGCCAGTGTGCGCTGGAACGGCTTTATTGTCTTAGCGGCAGCCCCTGCCCTTTATGGGCCTGAAGGGCTTGCGCTCATCGCTTTGGGCTTTGGACCAGTGGTGGCGTTTGTGAATTTGATGAGCGTTTTTGTCATGGCTCGCTGGGGCAAGAATGACATTGTGCCCAGCCTCAAGGGCGCTTTAGGCGAAGTCATGCGCAACCCACTGGTGCTAGCAAGCCTAACCGGAATTATCGCCAATCTGATTGGACTGACCAAGTTTATCGGTCCGCTTGAACCTGCACTCGCGCTATTGGGTAGGGCCGCCATGCCCGTGGCCTTGGTAAGCGTTGGGGCAGCCTTGAGTTTTGAGGGATTGGGTAAAGTACCGCTGCGCTTGGCGGTTGGGGTGGTCTCGAAGCTCGCGATTGCACCACTTCTCATGCTGCTTGTCACCCAGATTTTGGGATTAGCCCCCCTGCCGAGTGCGGTGGCAATTGGTGTGGCCTCGATGCCAAGCGCACCCGCAGCCTATGTACTGGCCCGTGAGCTTGGCGGCGATGCGCCCTTAATGGCCGGTTTGGTGACCGCGACGACCTTGATCGCCTTGGTCACCATTCCGCTTTGGCACGTGTTGACAATGCCTGCCTAAGCAGGCTGCCACTTGGCTTAATGATGCTTTGGTGCAGGTGGCATCAGCACGGTGTCGATCACATGGATCACGCCATTGGATGCACCAACATCGGCAGCAATGACGGCAACACCATTGACGGTCACACGGCCATTGCGGCCATCAATCGTGGCTTTACGGCCTTGAACGGTGGTGGCGGGGGTGACTTTGTCAAGCAATTGGTTGGACGTGATTTTACCGGGCACGACGTGATAGGTCAGGATGGAGATCAATTGCGCGCGATTTTCAGGCTTCAAAAGCGTTTCTACCGTGCCAGCTGGCAATTTGGCAAAGGCCGCATCTGTTGGCGCGAACACAGTGAATGGGCCAGAGGTCTTCAACGTATCAACCAAACCAGCAGCAGTAAGAGCAGCGGCCAAGGTGTTGAAGCTTCCCGCCCCGACTGCCACGTCAATGATGTCGCCCTTAGCAGGCTTTGCAGCGGTAGAAGTCGCATGAAAGCCGACGGTCTGATAGCCAGCCGCTTGGGCCGCGGCATCGTTCTGCGTCTTCGCACATTGTGCCATTGCCGGTGCTACAGACAAAGAAAGGGCGGCTGCCGCCGAAGCGAACATTTTGAAGTTTAACATATTTTGGTCCTAAAGATCGAGCGGGATAGCTCTGGGACAGTCTACGCAGCCCGGTTCAACTGGATGTATCAGAACCCAATTTCGTGATGTTTCTCTCTGAATTGTAATTCTAGATGATGTTTCTGGCCCAATAAGCTCTCATACAAAGTCCCTTCCCCCAAAGCGCGCATCGCTTTAGACAGAAACCATGAGCAAAGAGCCCTCTAACGCCCCAGAATTTTCTGTCTCTGAGCTTTCAGGCGCGATCAAACGCCGCTTGGAAGATGACTTTGGCAATGTACGCGTGCGCGGCGAAATGGGCCGAGTGACTTTGGCTCGGTCTGGCCATGTCTATGTCGATCTGAAAGATGCCAATGCCGTCCTTTCAGCTGTTATGTGGAAGGGCGTGGCCGCAGCCCTAAAGTTCCGCCCCGAAGAAGGCATGGAAGTCATTGCCACAGGCAAAATATCGACCTTTCCAGGCAGTTCCAAATATCAGCTAATCATTGAGCGGCTGGAGCCTGCAGGTGTGGGCGCTTTGCTGGCGCAATTGGAAGAGCGACGCAAACGCCTTGCGGCAGAGGGTCTGTTTGACCCAACCCGAAAACAAGCTTTGCCCTATCTGCCCAGCGTGATTGGCGTGGTGACCAGCCCGACCGGGGCTGTGATCCGCGATATTCTTCATCGTCTGTCGGAACGGTTTCCCGTCCATGTCCTTTTGTGGCCGGTTCTGGTGCAGGGCGATAAGGCGGCAGATCAAGTGGCGCGCGCCATTGCGGGCTTTAATGCCCTGCCAGCAGATGGGCCCGTGCCGCGCCCAGACCTCTTGATCATTGCGCGCGGCGGGGGTTCGATCGAGGACCTTTGGGCCTTTAATGAAGAAGTGGTGGTCCGTGCTGCTGCCGCGAGCGCTATCCCGCTGATCTCCGCCATTGGGCATGAGACCGACACGACCCTGATTGACTTCGCCTCGGATCGCCGCGCGCCGACGCCCACGGGGGCCGCTGAAATCGCGGTGCCCGTGCGCCTAGAATTGCAAGAGCGTCTGGGCCTAATTGGCGCTCGCCTCTCGCGCGCCATGGTACGGGGGCTAGAGCGGGCGAAAATCGAATTGCGGGCAGCGACAGCCCGCCTGCCCCGTGCAGACACGCTGTTTTCGAGTGCTCGCCAGCGCATGGATGTGATCGACCTACGCTTTGGTCCGTCCCTACGCACCTTAGTCGCGGCTAAAGCGCATGGCCTCGCCGCCATTGGTGGAAGATTGCGGCCGCAAGTCCTGCACCAAGATGTCACCCGCAAGGCCCTACTGATCACAAGCCTCGGCCAAAGATTGGGTGCCGCCCTCACCCGCCGTACCGTCCTAGAGCGCGACGCCTTGGTGCGTTCTGAACAGCGCTTGGCCCTTGCCAGCCAACGACTGAAAGCAGGCCTTGTGCGCAGCTTGGAGGCCAAGACGCGTCGTTTGGCTGGCCAAGCCAGCTTGCTGGAAGCCTTATCCTATCGCTCTGCGCTAGAGCGCGGCTTTGCCGTGGTGCGTACAGACAAGGGTGTGGTGGTGCGGGCCAAGTCTGCCATCAAAGCCGACGCGCGATTGACCCTAACTTTCCTCGACGGTGATGTGAAAGTCCGCGCCAGCGATGGACCAGTTCAGGGCAGCTTGTTCGATTAAACGGCGTCTAACAGCTTCAGCAAAGCATCAGCAGCACGCTCTGCCGCTGGCGGATCGTGGCGGCCCATTTTATCAAGCGCCAAGGCTTGCGCATCCAATTGGTCTTGCGCAGCCTTTGGGTCATACAGAAGTTTTGCTGCGGCTTCGGCCAAAGCCTCTGGAGTCAGGCCATTTTGTACAAATTCAGGAATGGCCATCCGCCCAAGCGCAATATTGAGCAGGCAGATAAAGCGGCTCTTCAATAGGAAAGTTAGAATGATAAAGCCGCTGAGTGCGCCAAGGCGATAGCCCAAAACCATCGGCGTCTCTTGCAGCGCAACTTCGGTGGTCACGGTGCCAGAGCAAGCCAAAGCGACATCGCCTGCTGCAAAGGCGTCGAGCTTTTCATCCTCGCCCACCACAACATGGGGGAATGCCCAATTGGCTGCGCGCTCTTTGATGCGCTCGGCCACCGAGGGTGCCAGCACGGCGACGACATGGACGTTGGGGTCTTTGCTGCTGAGAAGGGCTGCTGCGCCTTCAAGAGCAGGTGCCACCCGCTGAATTTCGCCACCACGTGAGCCGGGCAACAAAAGAACGATTTTCTTATCCGTCAGCCCATGGCGCGCCCGAAACTGTGCGCCATCACCTTTGCCTGCCCGCGCGATAGCAGGATTGCCGATGATTGTGACCGGCAGGCCTGTGCCGTCATAAAAGGGCACTTCAAAATCATGGATACAAAACAAAGCGTCATAGACTTCGGCAACCGTCTTGGCGCGCCCCGGTCGGGTGGCAAAGACTTGGGGCCCAATCATTTTGATCAGACGCGCTTTGGGAACGCGCGCGCGAATGGCTTTGGCAGCGCGCAGAGTAAAGCCCCAAGAATCGATCAGGACGACCGCATCTGGCATGAAAGCTTCGGCCGCAGCCCCGGTTTCTTCAGCCCGCGCATTGACGGTTTTGAGCGCAGCCAAGCCTTCGGTTAAGCCCAGCACAGACAGGCCTTCGATCGAAACCGCGCTTTGGATACCTTGGCTGGCCAATTTCTCGCCACCCACCCCTTCGATGACCAGATCAGAGCGGCGGGCGCGCAGGGCTTGTACCAATTCTGCCGCCAGCTCATCACCTGAGGGCTCGCCTGCAACAACAAAGACCCGGTAGGGTTTCATGATGCGCCATCCACCCGAACACCAAGAATGAAGAGGCCAGCTTCTTCCGCGGCTGCGATGACATTGTTACGGTCGATAATCAGGGCACCCCCTGCCTCCACCACAATGCCGGCGAGGCCCGCTTTTGAGGCCCCCTCCACTGTCTTGACGCCAATGGTGGGCAGATCCACTCGGCGCTCCTGATCGGGCTTAGCGCGCTTAGCCAACACACCGCGACGCTCTGCCTTGGTGCCGCGAATATGGGTGGAGAGATCATACACCCGCGACAACATGCGGTCGGTGCCTTCTTGGGCCTCTACCGCCAGCACCAGGCCGTCGACGACAATGGCACCTTGTCCAATATCCAACCGACCAATTTCAGCGGCAATGGCCATAGCTTTTGTCACGTCTTCCTGCTGTGCTTCGCTTGGTTCAATGCCAGCGATCAAGCCAGATTCGGCCAAAAGATCAGCCAAGACTTCATCGGTGCCAACAATTGCAAAGCCCTCGCGCTCAAATTCTGCTAGGACAGCCCGCAAGAGGGCATCATCACCCTTGCGCATCTCAGCCATAATCCGGGGAAGCGCGAGCGCTCCGCGCAAATCTGGCTTGAGGGTCGAAAAGTCAGGTCGATTGACGAGGCCCGCAAACACCAAAGCGTCGACACCATCGGCCTTAAGGGCTTTCATGCGCTCCCCAAAATTGGCCAAGGCGCATTCGCTGCCGGGATAAAGGCTGAGGCGTGGGTCGCACATCCCCTTGATCCGGCTCACATGCACCGGCATGCCGGAATCGCGGCAATGCTGGGCCAAGAGGACGGGTAAGTCCCCTGCCCCGGCAATAATTCCCAATTTCGAAAATGCGCGCATTGTGTCCCTTTTGGTCCGTCAGCCTCCATGTAGGAGGCCTTAGCGTTCCGCGCTACAAATCCCGCGTTTGGACGTGCCGTTCAAAAAGTCCAGCATCGCTTGAACTTGCTCATTATCATGAAAGCTTTCGCTGACATCGGAAATCCGGTCCTGCAAGGGTGTGACATCATCGCCAAAAAGCATGTCGAATGCCGCCAATATGTCGCGGATTTGCGCGGTCGAATTGCCGCGTCGCTTAAAGCCAACAATGTTCAAGCCCTTCAGATGGGCTGGATTGCCATTGGCCATAGCAAAAGGAATGACGTCACGTGTCACCAAGGCCAAGGCACCAATAAAGGCAAAAGTCCCGATGCGCGTCCATTGGTGAACCGCAGCTAAGCCGCCAATATAGACGCCCTTAGCCAAATGGGCATGGCCGCCCAAGGTCGCACTGCGCGCCAGAATACAATTG
>CALRLV020000121.1:0-8201 GCA_943368895.1 Ferrovibrio terrae | reverse complement strand
ATCTGACTGTTTGATGATGCCATAGACGGTTGCGAGACCGATGCCTGTGCCCTTGCCTTGCTCCTTGGTGGTGAAGAAAGGCTCGAAGATTTTCGTCGCGATATCTTGGCTCATGCCCGTACCGGTATCGGTCACCGAGATCATTGCCCAATCGCAATTCTCAATATCGGCGATGCTGAGGCCTTTGAGCGCCGTGCGTACATCCTGAGTTGTCGCGCGTTTGGTGCGAACAGTCACCGAGCCCTTACCCTTGCCCGACATCAAGACCGCGTCGCGGGCATTGGTGACGAGGTTCATGAAGACGGTTTCAAGCTGCTGCTTATCAGCCCGCACATTGGGTAGATCGCGGCCATGCGTGATTTCAAAGACAATACGTTCGTCTAAGACTTGCCGCATCAGCACGGCAAACTCGGTCAGAACAGCGCCAACATCGAGTACGTCGCGGCGGAATGTCTGCTTGCGGGCATAGGCCAACAGCATTTTCACTAATTCTGCAGCCCGCGAGCTGGTGTTCTGAATGCTCTGTAGCTCGCCATAGCTGGGGTCGCCGACAGGATGGCGTGCCAACAAGGCGTCGCAGTTTAGGGTGATCACCAGAAGGAAATTATTGAGCTCGTGAGCCACGCCACCGGCAATCTGGCCAACCGCCTGCATCTTGCTGGTCTGAGCAAGGCGATGTTCCATTTCTCGGCGGGTTGAGACGTCCACCAACAAAAGGGCGGCTCCGTCATTTTCATCTTCTAAAAGCCAACCTTCGCACGTTTGGCCACCAGTATTGGCAATATCCAGTTCAATAGCGCGTTGTCCGCCGACTTCTAATCGGTCTAAGTCGTCGGCATGGGCAGGGGCGACCAAGTCTGCGAGCTTGGCCCCTTTGCCGGCACCAGCAATACGCACAAAGGCGGGATTGGCTTCTTGAATGATGGCGTGGCGGGCATCGCGGCGGTCCAAGCGGGCAAACCCGACGGGGGCTTCAGCAATCAAGCGGGCTAGGCCCGTTAACAGGGAAGAGGCGGTTTGAACTGCCAGCGCGGCCTGTGAAGCGGAACTCGAAGCGTCTAGTGGCGCCTCGCTTGGCTGGGCAGGGCCTTCAAGCGTGGTCAAGCGAACCAGAGCATGGTCCCCAATGGTACTGACACGCACGCGCATCTGGCCGTGGCTTTCATCCAAGTTCATACCACGGCGAACAGCTTTTGAGGCTCGAAAGGCACAGGCTTGGTCAAGGAGGCTCATCAGGAGGGGGTCAATCGAGACAGGCCGGTAGAGTGCGTCATAGGCCGAATTGGCAGCGACAAATCGTCCCGACCGGGTGAAGAGGGCTGCAGGGCCATCAGTACTTGCGAGCCAGTCGTGCGACTCCGACCGGGAAAACATCTTCAAAAGTCCAGCCATGCTTCTTCGCCCCAAACCGGTCCAAAGTTGCACCTAGGCGGCGTTTTGGACTCGACTCTGGAGAGAATCACCTGATTTGCGCCGCGCGGCTACACCCAAAATCACTCCAATGATTTTTGCTACAGCTTGATAATGTTCAGCCGGAATTGTCTCTTCAAGGTCAACACTGGCGTAAAGCGCACGCGCCAGTGGAGGATCTTCAATGATGGGCACGTCAGAAGCCGTTGCAATTTCGCGAATTTTCAAAGCCAAATTGTCAACACCCTTAGCCACACAGATGGGCGCAGCCGTTTCGCCGGCAACATAGAGCAAGGCCACCGCATAGTGCGTTGGGTTGGTAATAATCACAGTTGCTTCAGGCACTTTGGCCATCATGCGATTGCGCCCCCGTTGCATCCGGATCTGCCGCACCTTCATTTTGATTAACGGATCACCTTCCAGCTTTTTGTACTCATCCTTTTGTTCTTGCTTACTCATCCGGTTGCGCTTGATCCACGAAAAGCGCTGGATCGCATAGTCTGCAGCGGAGGCTACGGCGATGATGCCAATCAAAGCAAAGCAGAGCTCCAGCAGGATCTTGACCAATACCGGCATCAGGGCCGCAGGCTCCATCGCCACCAAGATCGGCATTTCTCGGGCGTGGGGTGCCAAAATCGCGTAAGCAACCCAACAGATGACGATCAGTTTCAACACAGTCTTGCCAAAGGTCATCAAAGCTTCAGCCCCAAAGAGGCGTTTGAAGCCTGCGATCGGGGAAATCTTCTCGATCTTGGGGATCATCTTTTCGGCGGTGAACAATAGGCCAGACTGCACCACGTGCCCGGCCAAACCGGCAATACAGATCGCGCCAATCGTAGCACTCAAGAGGATTGCTATCTTGGAGCCAACATCAAAGCTGAGACGCTGTAGTGCACCTCCATCGACAGCAAATTGCTCAGGCCGTTCGATGAATACGGTCATGTAACGTGCAAGATCATTGGCGCTATGCAGGCCAAGGGTCAAAAGAACCGCAATGCCTGCCGTCAGAACAAACAAGGTCGCAATGTCTTGCGATTTGGGAACGTCACCCTTTTTTCGCGCTTCATCCAGTTTGTACTGACTGGGGGCTTCGGTCTTTTGTGATTCATCTTCTTCCATTGGGCGGCCTCAATTCAAAGACCGGCCGGCAGTGGCGATGGCTTCTAGCCAGACCAACATGCCCGCCCCCGCGGTGATCGCGAACAGCATGATGCCCAACAAAACTTGTACAGGTTGGGCGATGAAGAAAACTTGGATGGCAGGGGCTACCCGATTGATAATGCCTAGGGCCACGTTGATCACAACGCCAAACAGCAACAAGGGCGCGGTGATTTGGATAGCGAGGGAGAAGGCTTGGCTAAAGGCGCGCAAGCTGAATTGTGCCATATCGCCTAAGGGCAAGGGTCCGCCTGGCAAGAAATTGTC
The DNA here is from genome assembly GCA_943368895.1 of Ferrovibrio terrae. GTDB lineage: Bacteria > Pseudomonadota > Alphaproteobacteria > Caulobacterales > Aquidulcibacteraceae > Aquidulcibacter. The sequence continues at coordinate 5,366 of CALRLV020000121.1, read as the reverse complement.
GAAACTCTTCGCCGCACCAGAAATAAACAAATGATGCACATCGCTTTGAAACACCAGAGCGGTGCCCAATAGCGCTAAAAAGGTCCCGAACACCGCACCTTGCTGCTGCTGTGACGGGTCAAACGCCATGGCCATACCCAGACCAGTTTGCATCCCTGCAATCGCGCCCGCTGTGGCAAGCGCTGAAAACAGGATGCGGGTGGTTAAGCCGAGTGACAATCCAATCAGAATTTCCTTAGCAATCGCCAGAAACATCGAAGCCGTATCAGAAGGAAGCGGTCCAATCTTGCTAGAGACGACTGGTGCCAAAGTGAAAGCAATGAATAGAGCGACCATAAGGCGCGCCCGTGTTGGCACGAATTGGTCGCCGATGCCTGGTGCCAGCATCATCAAGGCACCAACCCGGGCGAAAACGAGGCCAATTACCCAAACCGTCTGGGGAAGGAGTTCCATTTGCGCGGCCCGTTAGCCCGCGCCGCCAGAAGCAACTTTAGCCATCATCTGGGTCATGAATTCTCCCAGCATCCCGCCCATCAAGGGCAAAAACAACAAGAGAGCAGCAAAAATGGCGAGGATTTTCGGCACAAACACTAAGGTTTGTTCTTGAATCTGGGTCAATGCTTGCAAAAGGCCAATTACCAAACCGACAGCCAGGCCGACCAGCATGACCGGTGCCGACATGGCGATCGTCAACCAGATCGCATCTCGGGCAACATCAAGGACTTCTGGGGCATTCATCGTCAGCTTCTCCGACTCAGGGCGGTCAAAAACCAATTCTAGTTTCGCCCTAGTATGGGATGGCTTGGCATGGTTAACAAAGTCTTGATAAGTCAGATTTTGGGCTGAAATCTGGCGACATTTCCGCCCGAAATTGCCAGGACAGCTTGGTCCTACAGCATGTCCTCATAGAAGGCTCCGGCCTTCAAGGCGTGATCGACGACATGGATTTCTAATATCCAACAGGCAGGCGAGGGGGTTTTGCCAAAGGCCTTGAGTTTGCCGCTGTGATGCACGCGGTGTGGGAAAGCCCCAATCCGGTGGCCCGATGCGCCCTCCAGCGCCAAGGTTCGTCCGCGCCGCGCAGCCTCGGCGAGGGCAAAGTCATAAAGGTCTGGACCGTTAGCGCCTGTTTGTGTCCAATGTGCTTTCACGGCCTCAAACACAGCTTTGGAATCGTCAATAAGGCTTTGATAGGCCGCGACTTGACCTAAAATGAACCCAGACCCGACATCGCCTTCGTGGCCGTCATAACAGGGACCAATATCGAGGAAGAAGATATCATTAGGCTCTAAAACATGCGGGGCGGCTGGCACTTCCCCAAAGGGCAAAAGCGTATTGGGGCCAAAGCGCACTTGGCTGGCATGCCAAAGCCTTTCAGCCCCACTGTCTATAATGGCCTGATCGACAATGGCTTTGCCGTCGAGGTCATTCATGCCGGGCTCAATCATCGCGGCAGCACGGGCTAAGGTCTCCCACGCGCGGGCTTGCGCTGCTTCCTGCAAGTCAAGCCGGAAATGAGGATGATTGGCTTCGCGCGGGTCGAGCACAGCTGTCACTTAGCCACGGCCACGATAAGGTGGCACGCCTTGGTCTGGAACCCACACGCCTTCAGGTGCCGGTCCTGTGGCATAAAAGACGTCAATCGGAATGCCACCGCGCGGGTACCAATAGCCACCGATGCGCAGCCATGTTGGGGCCAAGAGCTCGACCAAGCGCTTACCAATGGCCACAGTGCAATCCTCATGGAAGGCACCATGATTGCGGAAGCTGGTTAGAAACAATTTCAAGCTCTTGCTCTCGACCAACCAGTCGCCTGGCACATAGTCGATAACCAGATGCGCAAAGTCCGGTTGCCCGGTTACAGGGCATAGGCTTGTGAACTCTGGCGCTACAAAGCGTGCCAGATAGGCCGTGCCCGGATGGGGATTGGCGACACGCTCTAACACGGCCTCCTCAGGCGAAGCATAACCGCGAACGTCTTGGCCGAGGGTACCTAGACCCTCATAAATAGAAGAATTGCTCATTCAGCTCATGTAGCGCTAAATCGGCCTTCGTGCACCTCGTCACTGCACGCCACGCACATCCTCCGCGTGAATCTGCCTCACTTGGTGCTTCAAACCGATCAAGAGTGCAGCAGAAGCGGCGATTAGCACGTTGTTTTGTTGCCAATCTGGGCAGAGGGCACTAGCGTAAACTCACGAGGGAGAAAGCGACCCAAAAGTGTCGCACCCACAGGAACCTGTTTAAGGGGGGTTGAATGGCTGAAACCAAACCGGCGACCGGACTTAGTCGAATTTTCGCGCGTAAGTCTGTCGCTCAAATCATGAGCGAGAACGAAAAGAGTGAGTTGAAGCGGACCTTAGGGCCCGTCAATCTGGTGCTTCTGGGCATTGGTTGCATCATCGGGGCCGGTATCTTTGTGCGGACTGGTAATGCTGCTGCTTTGCACGCTGGCCCTGCCGTTATGTTGTCCTTCGTCGTTGCGGGTTTGGTCTGTGCTTGCGCCGGTCTATGCTACGCAGAACTTTCATCAACTCTGCCTGTATCAGGCTCAGCCTATACCTATTCCTACACCACTTTGGGCGAATTTGCCGCTTGGATCATGGGCGCGCTTTTGCTGCTTGAATATGGGCTTGCTGCTTCGGTGGTGGCTGTCGGGTGGTCTGGCTATGTGGTCAGTCTATTGGGTGACTTTGGTTTGGTGATCCCGCCGGAATTTACAGGGCCTTTGAACCATGTGACTACTTTGAAGGATGGTACGACGTTGACAACTTTGTTCAACGTACCCGCTTTCTTGGTGACTTTGGTATTGGCCTGCTTGCTGACCATCGGGATTTCTGAATCGAGCCAAGTCAACAACATCATTGTAGCGATTAAAGTCACAGTGATTGTGGCGTTCATTGTGATTGGCGGCTACAAGGTCCTCACCCATCTACCTGAATTGTCAAAGAATTGGGTGCCGTTCATTCCCGAAAATGAGGGTGAAGGTAGGTTCGGCTGGGAAGGTGTATTCCGCGCCGCTTCCATCGTCTTCTTCGCTTACATCGGTTTTGAAGCAGTCTCTACGGCTGGCCAAGAAGCCAAAAACCCAAAGAAGGACATGCCAATCGGCATCATTGGTTCCCTGCTGGTCTGTACCGTCCTCTACATGTTGGTGGCAGCCGTCTTGACCATGTTGGTCAATTACAAAGAACTGAATGTGCCTGATCCAGTGGCCGTGGCTGTGGACTCCATGGGTCCACAATGGGCTTGGTTCGCGATGACGATTAAGGCCGGTGCGATTATCGGTCTGACCTCAGTGATTTTGGTCCTCATGTACGGGCAAACGCGGATCTTCTATGCCATGGCCCGTGATGGCCTGTTGCCGAAGATCTTCTCGCGTGTGCACCCCAAGTTCCAAACCCCTTGGATCAATACGATCGTTGTCGGCGTCATTGTAGCTTTGGCTGCAGGCCTGTTCGACATCAACGTCTTGGGCGATGTCACTTCGGTTGGCACATTGGCAGCTTTTGCCATCGTCTGTATCTCGGTGATTTGGTTGCGTCAGGCCCGTCCGGACCTGCCACGCGGGTTCAAAGTTCCGCTCTACCCGATTTTGCCAATCTTCGGCATTTTGTCGTGCGGGGCTTTGATCTTCACGGTAGAACAGCGCGTTCTGCACTTCTTCTTCCTCTTCTTGCTCGGCGCGACAGCCGTCTACTTCCTCTATGGGATGTGGAACTCGAAGCTGGCTAAGGGTGAATTTGTGACGGGTCATGAGCCTGCTGCAAATGAATTACCACACAAGCTCGACTAGGGTTTAATCCCTGCTTGGCGAATGACGGCGGGTCCTTGGGCCCGCCGTTTTCAGTTTGAGGGTATGCGCACCTGGGGTGGTCAAACTATGCCCCCTAGGATAGGCCCTTGGCCATGGAACGTAAGAGAGCAGATTTGTTATTGGTGGCACGCGGCCTGATCACCACCCGCGCCAAAGCGCGCGAAGCCATTGAGAGTGGTCTGGTTCGCTCCAGCGACCGCATTATCGTCAAGCCTTCTGAACTTTTAGAGCCTGACTGCCCGCTGACGGCGCAACTGGCCTATCATTGGGTATCGCGTGCCGGTCTGAAACTGATCGCAGCTTTGGACGCCTTTGGGATCATGGCAACGGATCGCTATACCCTCGACATTGGGGCCTCGACGGGGGGCTTTACCCAAGTGCTGCTCAGCCGAGGTGCGGCCCATGTTGTCGCGGTCGATGTGGGGCGAGATCAGCTCGATGCAAGCTTACGCGGCAATCCGGCAATCACGTCGCTTGAAGGCACAGATGCCCGCAGCTTGTGCCCGGATGATTTGGGCGAGCCTGTGCCCGACCTAGTGGTGATTGATGTGAGCTTCATTGGGCTAGAAAAAATCCTGCCTTCTGTGCTGCCGCTGGTCGCGCCAAGCGCGGATCTGGTGGCGCTGGTAAAACCACAATTTCAAGCGGGACCAGCCCGCGTTGGCAAACGCGGCTTAGTCGATCCAGCAGTAGCGGCTGTCATCGCTGAAGAGGTTCGCCAAGAGCTTGACGGACTATGCGGCTTCAAAGTCTTAGGTCTGATCGAAAGCCCGATTGCCGGTGGCGATGGCAATCGGGAATATCTCCTCCATGCGCGTCGTATCGCGCAGGATTCTGCAGTCCTTTAGCGCGTGCATACCACGCAGGCGGGTGGGAAGCTGCCGGGATGCATGCCGCCTGTCATCGGAACTGGTTGGCTACCGACATAGGAATCGCGTGGCACTTGTGCCGGCCGAGGAATATCGGCCGGGGCCGCATAGAGGGGCCCCCGCCGCTCGCGTCCATAATAGGAATGCGGCGAAGGTTGATACCAGTCCCCACCAACTACCCGTCTGGCCGTAGGCGCTGGTATAGCCTCTGGCATCGGCACGTAGCTTGTATGTGGACGCAACTCTTGTTCGACTTGGGGCTCAAACCGTTGCTCTGAAATGGGTTCTGCTGGGCAATTGACGTTTGAACCGCCAATCTGCGAGCCAACAAAAGCCCCGACTACCGCGCCGAGGATGATACCTTCAGGCTGGACAGCCGCCGCTGCCAGCGCTTTACCAGCTATGCCGCCACCGACCGCGCCGATCATGCCGCCAGCTGCGCGCGAGCCGGACTTGGCTTCCGCGCACGTGCCTGAGAAGGCTTCAGGCTGTCCCATCGCGCGCGGCATGGTTGAACGATAGTTGTCCCCATGCGCCGAAGCTTGGGTTGCCCCAAAAAGTGCAGTGGCGCTGAGACTTGCCATAAGAAGCGTATGGAGGGGTTGGCGCATAATCGTCTCCCAGAGTTTCAATTGTCAGGTATCGGCGATTAATAGCCGGGTGGACGCCAGCCTTGTGGG
>CALRLV020000120.1:0-8278 GCA_943368895.1 Ferrovibrio terrae | reverse complement strand
CCAATATGTCCAGCCGTTGCAAGCAGGGGCGTGCTGAACTTGTGCGCCAACACGATGGATGGAACCAACCATTTCACCCGCCATGATCGAGCCGTCTGCTCGCACGCGTGCTGCCACATCGCCGCGGGGCGAGTAAATGGCGTCGCCCGCGCGCAACAAGCCTTGTTCCACGATGGTGCCGAAAGGTACACGAACCTCGTCCTTCTTCGACTTCATAACGGCGAGGTCGTCGAGGTGTCCGGGCTCTACCCGCGAAATGCGTTGCTCTGCGGCCAAGGCATAGCCCGTATCACGCTCTAAGCCGATCCAACGGCGACCCAAAGCTTTGGCGACAGCCCCAGTGGTGCCCGAACCGAAGAATGGGTCCAGGATCAGGTCGCCGGGTTTGCTGGCGGCCATCATGATACGATGGAGCAAAGCTTCTGGCTTTTGAGTCGGATGTACTTTCTTGCCGGTTATGTCCTTCAGCCGCTCATGGCCCGAACAAATGGGGATAGACCAGTCCGAGCGCATTTGCAGATCATCATTTAGGACCTTTAGCGCGTCATAATTAAAGGTGTAACGTTTCTGATTGGCGGATTTGGTTGCCCAAATCATCGTCTCATGGGCGTTCTGGAAGCGCGTGCCTTTGAAGTTGGGCATTGGATTGGTTTTGCGCCAAATGACGTCGTTCAAGATCCAAAAGCCTTGGTCTTGCAAAGTCGCGCCAACGCGGAAGATATTGTGGTAGGAGCCGATCACCCAGATGGTGCCAGTGTCGGACAAGCAGCGTCGTGCGGCGGCCAGCCAGGCTTTGGTGAAGGCGTCATAGGCGGCAAAGTCTGCGAATTTATCCCACTCGTCATCGACGCCAGCTACTTTGGAATTGTCAGGACGGGTCAGGTCGCCACCCAATTGCAGATTGTAGGGAGGATCGGCAAAAATCATATCAACAGAGCCTTCAGGCAGGCTGTTCATGAGCTCAATGCAATCGCCAATCAAAATGCGGTTTTCGTAATCTGCTGACATGTTGTGCCCCTTATGTGTGCGGGGCCAATTGAATCTATTAGGGTTAAAAAAGGATTCACAAAGTGACTCAGTGATTCTTTTTTTCTGCAATAGTGCAGTAAATTTTTTTTCTAGGTTGGCCGCCCTCTGAAGGGGGGCAGAGGGCGGCACGCCTAGGATCGCCTCAGGGCTTAGACGATCAAGGTTACGGGCCTTTCACGGGCCCGATCCTAGTTTAGCGGCATCTGTGGTAGCGATCTGGTGAGGCACCTGGGCCGCCACGCATGCCTGGTGGGTTTTCCCAATTTGTGCCGCGACCACCGACTGGACCTGGGGGATTATTGTCATTGTCGAGCCAGCAGCGCGCTTGTTGGTTCCAAAACCCAAAACTTGGGTGCCAATAGCCAAAATGGGCGTTGAAGTAATAGCCGTGATGATTGGGCGCAAAAGTATAGCGCGTACCCTTGTGGCGATAGATTCGGTCAGGTGACGCGCCGGGGCCGCCACGGGGGCCTGGTGGGTTCTCCCAATTAGTGCCGGGGCCGCCGGCACGACCTGGGGGATTATTGTCGCGATCCTTGGCAAAGGCCGGGGCACTAGCACCGGTCAAAAGAACGAGGGCAGCCGCAGTCGCGATCAAGCTTGGAATTGGTTTCATGTTACATCTCCATCGGTTGGGTCCCGTCGAAATAAGAAACGAACCAATGGCCGCTATTCCGTCTAACGGGGTAGCCACATTGCAGAAGTTTAATTCTGGAAGGTCTGCAGCACCTTGGCGACGGGCTTGTAGCTTAACCGATGGATCGGGGAGGGGCCTAAACGCGCCAGCGCATCCTGATGAGCTTTGGTGCCATAGCCCTTGTGTTGGGCAAAGCCATAGCCCGGATAGAGTTCGTCAGCCTCGGCCATGACGCGGTCGCGTGCGACCTTGGCCAGAATGGAGGCGGCTGCGATGGACAACGAAAGATGATCGCCGCCGACAATGCAAAACGCTGGGCAAATAAGGTCTGGTGCCCGATTGCCATCCACCAGCGCGACGCTGGGTCGATGCGATAGATCCTCAACCGCCGTGGCCATCGCCTTCAAAGTGGCCCTCAGAATATTTGTAGAATCAATTTCTTGCGCTGTGATCATTGCTATCGAGCTGGCGATGGCTTGATCTTGAATGCAATCAAATAGAGCTTCGCGCTGGGTGTGGGTCAAGCGCTTAGAATCATCAATGCCTTGCGGAAGATTTTTGGGGCTGAGGATGACAGCAGCGGCCGCAACGGGGCCTGCCCAAGGGCCGCGACCCGCTTCATCAATGCCGCACACGGCTTCCAGCGGCACCCGCAGCTGTTTGGCATAGTCGGTTTCAAGGGTTAGGTCGGGCATCGCTGCAACACTATGACGGATTCGTTCAAGAATTCGCATCTCTCCCACATCGGCCCCCTTTCTTATCTTGGGCGGATTGCTATGGTCGCTCAATCACATAGGAAGCACCCATGAGCAGCAAGACCGAGCCAAGCCAGTTTGACGCCTATTCCAAGGCTGAAACCGACGAACCGTTTTTCACGCTTTTGGCCCGTGATCCAATCGCCCCATCCTTGGTGGAGGCTTGGGCCTATCTGCGGTCTGGCCAGATTGGCGCGGCCGAGATTGCCTTTAAGCAGGCAGTGGACGCTGCAACCCATATTGATCCGCAAATGCCAGGTGAAGCGCAAATTCGCTCTGCCTTCGAGGTCGCTGACGAGTGCCGTCAGTGGGCGCGCTCGAAAATGGTGTCAGGACGCCGTTAAACCATGACTTCTGCCCCCGATGCGGCAGCTGTGCCGCAAGGTGGGCTGCTGAAGAAACTCCTTCTCTTAGCCGGTCCCGTCGCAGGCTCGAACGTGCTCGTCATGTTGATGGGCTTGGTCGATTCCATTTTAGTTGGTCGTCATTCGGCGACAGAGCTTGCTGAACTTGCGCTGGCTTGGAGTCTGAACGGCACAGCTCTGGTGGCGACAATTGGGCTGTTGGTGGGCGTACAAGTGTTGGCCGCGCGCCGTTATGGCGAAAATAACCCGCGCTCCATTGGCCTGATATGGCGGCGCGGCATCGTGACCTCAATCATTATGGGTTTTGGCCTTGCCATAATGCTACATTTTGGCGCGCTTTGGGCGCTTGAGCATTTGGGCCAACAACCCGATTTGGCTAAAGGGGCGGCATCTTGTGCCGCTATCTTGGGTCTCAGCCTGCTACCCAATGCTGTCTATCTAACCTGTGCCAAGACGTTGGAGGCTTTGTCGCGGCCCCGCGTTGCACTTGCCCTGATGGTGGGTGCCAATGTGGTCAATCTGGCTTTGGCGTCTTATCTCGTGCCACTTCAAGGCGCTGATGGTGCTGCTTGGAGTACATTGGGTGCGCGGCTGTTTTTGGCCGTAGGGGCTATAGTCTGGCTGCTGAACATGCCCGACGCCAAGCAATTTGGTTTCTTGGACTTTACCACCCGCGCGGCACCTGGTGAAGCGAAAGAACAAGTCTCGATCGGTTTGTCGGCGGCAGGAAGCGGGATTTTGGAGGCAGGTTCCTTCAACATTCTGACGATCATTGCAGGCCTTGCTGGTGTCGTCCAAGTTGGGGCGTTCAATATCGTGATGAACATCATGTCGATTGGCTTTATGCCGGCTATGGGAATTGCCTCTGCAACTGCTGTGATTGCCTCCAATGCGCGTGGGGCGGGCGATTTGGACGGCGCGCGCAAGATTGCTTGGATGGGCCTTGGTCTATCTGGAATCTATGCGGCCTTGTTCTCTGTGGTGACATGGGTTGCCGCAAAACCAATCGCTAGCGCTTTCACAACTGACCCGAGCCTGATGGCCTATGGCGCGGTATTGGTTGGGCTGGTGTGGCTGATGGCGGTCCCCGACTTCTTGCAAGTGGTGGCGGCTCAAGCTCTGCGCGCGCTGGGTAAGCCTTGGTTTCCCACAATGAGCCACTTTGTCTCCTATGTGCTGGTCATGTCGCCTTTGGGTTGGCTGTTTTGTATCCATTTCGAACGTGGCGCACGAGGCCTCGTTGAAGCAGTCGCGCTCGCCAGCATCGTTTCAGCAGGTATTTTGGTTCTGCGCCTCTTGGTGTTAGGTCCGATCTCTTCGACCGAGGCCGCAAAAGCAGTCGATCCCCAAGCTGATGAGACCTTATCCCCATAAATAACGACTGGGGCATTTGCGCTGGTCTCAATCTTGCGGTCTTTCACCGACCTGTACGGTTTCGGCACAGGATGGGAGGCTAACGTGCGAACTTTTGGCAAGCGGCAATTACGTACGGCAGGGGCAACGGCCTTTTTAGGTCTGCTCGGCACGTCGGCTGCGCTATTGCCAATAGCGATCTTTGCGTTGTTCAGCCAAGGCGAGTCCGCGCATTGGACCCTTTACGCCGGCGCATCAATTGTTGGTGGTGCGGTTATTGGCTGGGTCCTGCGCCGCTAAGGCTGACTGGACGGGCTAAACGCCTAGAATCCAGCCTTCTTCTTGCTCAATCGCTTCAATTTGTGCGCCCGTCAGGCCTTTAGCGGGGCCAAACGCAGCAGCCAGTTTTCCAGCCTCATCCAAAGCCGCGAAATGCTCTGCAATCGCGCGAACTTGCGCCAAGTCCTTGACCTCGCCAATGGCCGGAGTCGGTTTAACGATGGAGGGATAGATTTCAGCCATCACGATTTTGACCCCGTCGAGATCCTCGCGCGATAAAGGCTTGTAGCCAGTTTCAAAGGGCCAAATGCGGGCATCGGCGCGGGCGTCACGCAACTTCTTGACGACGGGGATACCCATTAAGGCCTGCGAGCCCACAGAACCTGCCGTATAGAGCTTCCAGATAGGGCTGGCACCCTTGGCGGCCTGCTCTGCAAGGCGATGCTCGGGCAGATCGCTTGGGCCATGTGGACGGGTTTTTTTCGATTGCAGCGTCGTCAAAACGTCGCGTGGCGGACACCCCCAAAATGGGAATGGCCCACCCGAAATTAGACGGTTCATCATCGCTGCTACTTGGAAGCGATTATTGGCATTATCTGGCTTATCCTTGATTTCCTTGGACAGAAACGCCTGCATGGTCAGCCAAGGCGAACCCTCAAACTTCAAGGCAGCCGCTGTTCCGGTGGGATAACCAAAGGGGAAGTCAAATCCGATCAAAGTGCGGTCGCCGCGCTTGTCGAACTCAGCCAACAGACTTGTGATTGCTTCCAATGCAGCTTTTCGCGTGGGAGGATTTTGCGCCTCAAAGCGCAGTTGGAGGCGCACGTCGCGACGCAGCGTGCCGATCCAAATGGAATCCGCCCCAGTGGCAGGCTTAGCCGCAGCCGACCAGTCAACCATCACATAATTGTCGAAAAGGCGGCTCATGGGTCGTTTCCTATTCAGGGTCGAAAATTGAAGCGCGGCTTCTACAGGGCAAGACGACGTTCGTCACCCTAGAATTGCAATGTGCAAGGCCAGTCCACAAGCACGAGCGAGACTGGCCTTGTGTTTTAGCGCATGGACAGCGGGCTTAAGCGAGCTTGACCAGCATTTTGCCTGCATTGGCCCCGCTAAACAGGCCCATGAAAGCGGCAGGAGCTTGGTCAATGCCTTCCATCACGGTTTCTTCCCACTTAATCTGACCATTTTTGATCCAACCGCCCATTTCGGCGAGGAATTGGCCTTGCATGCTGGCATAATTGGAAACGATGAAGCCCTGAATTTTTAGGCTCTTCCCCACAATATAGACGAGGTTTTTAGGGCCGGGCACGGGCTCTGTCGCGTTATATTGGCTGATCATTCCGCATTCAGCAAAGCGGGCACCGGGGCGGGCTACTTCGAGAGCGACTTCAAGATGTTCACCGCCGACATTGTCGAAGTAGATATCAATCCCTTGGGGGGCGGCTGCGCGCACCGCTGCCAAGAGGTCCGGCACCTTCTTGTAATTGACGACCTCATCAACGCCGACAGATTTCAGCCACTCACCCTTTTCATCCGAGCCGCAAGAGGCCACGACTTTGCAACCCTTAATCTTAGCGATTTGGCACACAAGTGAGCCAACTGCCCCCGCAGCGCCTGAAACAAAGACGGTGTCGCCGGGCTTTGGCGCGCCAATTTCTAAGAAGCCACAATAAGCGGTCATGCCGGGCATTCCCATCACCCCCAAAAAGGCTTGCAATGGGATGCCATGGGTGTCGATCTTGGTGAACAAGACTTTGGGGCCCGTCACATATTCGCGCCAACCCAACATGTGGCTGACGATGTCGCCCACTTGGAAGTCCGGATCACCGCTTTCAACGACTTCACCAATGGCGTGGCCTTGTAGCGCTTCGCCCAATTGGAAAGGAGGCACATAGCTGGGGCGGTCATACATGCGGCCGCGCATATAGGGGTCAACGCTCATCCAATGGTTCTTCACTTGGACAAAGCCGGCAGCTGGGCTGGTGCTTTCGACGCTGGCAATCTCAAAGTTTTCAGCGACTGGCGAGCCCTCTGGCCGCGACTTCAGGCGTACTTCTTTTGATGTAACTGTTGGCATGTATTTCTCCCTGCGATCTGGTGGTACTGTTGTACGCTTATAGGATGGGAATGACGGTCTTTTTGGGGGCGGGTCAAGTCATCTTGGCGAATGCTTTTGAAGCCTGCTGTAATTGTTTGCGGGAAATCGCTGGTTTGCTGAAGTTTTTTCTGGCGCACGATTGATGGACGCAAGCGTTTTATGCTTGAGCACCACGCGCTTGTGACAGATGCGTGAAGCCTCTGTGACACGTGGGGACGACAGACCCAACAAAAATCGAAGGGGCCGGTAAGAGCTTGTTGAAGGTGGGACTCATTGGAGCCGGTGTCGCAGGCGAGCGGCACGCCGCTGCGCTGCGCGTCACGCACGGGGCAAGCCTAATTGGCTTGTATGAACCCGACGCGCGGCGCTCTGAGGGGATGTGCGCGCGGTTTGGGATTGAGCCGATGGCGCTCGAGGCCTTGCTAGAGCAGGCTGACGCCGTGATCGTCGCCGCGCCAGCTGGCACCCATGGAAGTTTAAGCCTTCAAGCCCTCGCCCAAGGCTGTCATGTGTTGGTGGAGCGCCCGATTGCGACCTCGCGCGAAGAGGCCCAGCAGATGGTGGCAGAAGCCCGCGCGCGGCAATTAATCTTGCAAGTCGGGCACCGTGAGGGTCCCACCTTGGCAGCTTTGGGACTTGTGCCTGCCATGTTGGGACTGCGCAGTTTTGAGGCCGTTCGCGAAGCCCCGCCACGAGAGCATGTCAGCGATGTCTCGGTGATTTTGGACCTCATGATCCAGGATATATATGTCGCGGCTGTTTTATTTGGCGCGCGCGCGGTTTCGGTACGGGCAACTAAACTAGGTGGCCGAGGTGCGGCGATTGATTCTGCGGAGGCGCGAGTACGCTTCAAAGGGGGCGGTGAAGCCCGCTTGCGCGCGACGCGCACCGCCAGTGTTCGAACCACGCAATGGATTATGGATACCGGACAGGGTCAAGGGCAAATGAGCGTCGACTTTGTGCGCGGTGCCGTCACCCATGGGACCAATTGGCCCAATCCTAAGCCGTTTTTGGTTCAAGATTCAGATCCAGTTGCTCAAATGTTGGCCCAGTTTGTAGCCGCTTGTGCTGCGCCTTATTCGGAGGTGTCGAACCAAGATGCCCTAACCGCGATGGACCTTGCCCTGCAGATTGAAACCATTCTCAGCGCAAACCTTTGAACCAAGCCGCGCATCGGGTTAGTTTAGGCGCATGAGCCAGATCCAACAAAAGCTGCACATCCTCTCTGCCCAATTAAACCCCATTGTCGGGGATATTTGGGGCAATCTCGCCAAAGCCAAAACAAGCCTGAGCGAGGCTTTGAGCCTTGGAGCGGATATACTTGTTTTTACTGAATTGTTTTTGATTGGCTATCCGCCCGAAGACTTGGTGTTGAAGCCCGCTGCGGTCAAAGACTGCCGGGAAGCGACCGAGGAATTGGCCGCTTTGACAGCCGGTACCAAACTTACCGTTATTATGGGCACGCCCTGGCGGAATGAGGATGGGCTTTATAATGCGGTCGCGATCCTGTCAGAGGGCCGTGTGGCCGATCTACGTTTCAAACACGAATTGCCCAATTATGCCGTGTTTGACGAAAAGCGCGTATTCAATGCTGGGCCCTTGCCGGCACCGGTAAGCATAGCAGGGGTCTTGGTTGGTATTCCAATCTGTGAGGACATCTGGTTCGACCGGGTGACCCAAAGCCTGAAGCAGCAAGGGGCTGACCTTCTGATCGTGCCCAACGGTTCGCCTTATCGCCGCCCGGTCAAGCAAGAGCGTT
>CALRLV020000119.1:0-8378 GCA_943368895.1 Ferrovibrio terrae | reverse complement strand
TTCAGCCCGTTTCTTTTGATCTTGTGCTTCCTCATTGGCCCGTACAAGCTGGTCGGTGAATTCATAAGAGCGGCGGATAATGATGGCCAAGTGGGCAAGATACACGAGCGAGCCAATCAGGATCACAGTCGAAGTCGCCGTCTCCATTTGAAAATAAAGCCAAGACGCAATCGGCAGTCCGATCAGATAGAGGCACATTGGCAATGTCGACGCAGCCAGCAATGCTGTAGAGCGGGCGGCATGCAAGGTAGAGTGCAACAGCGCCCCGCAAATGATCAAGGTCGCGAAGATTCGGCCAGCTTCACCCCCTTCCGCCCACAAAATGGCAGCAATGCTGGTGTAAACGAAAGCATTGACGGTCACGATTGCAATGCAACCAATTATGCGGCCGCGTGAGACTGTCTGCTCTGGGTTCAGACGTAGGGGTTTGAAGGTGAACCAGTCTAGCGCCTGCCCAAGGACGACGAAGGCCAGCCAGACAAAAGGCTCATAGCCGCCGACGATAAAGAAGCTGGCAAGCGTCAAGAATGCAGCCACGGCCAAGCGTGTCTTCAGCTCTTTGGCCCGATTAAGGCCGACTTCGGCGAATCCAGCTGTTTGGGTGTCCATCAAATCTGACCAATTCCAAATGGTGCCTAAGCACAGCCTTGAACATTAGAACCGCCGAGTAAAAATAAGATGAAACATTGAGCGTGACTTTGTTGCCGCGTTTGTAGGCAAGTTTAGTAACTTGAGCATATCGTTTGAATCTGAGTTCAGATTATATCAAAGCCCGTGAAATTGTAGACCTTTTGTTTCGACACTAATACTCCCTTAAAGGGTTTGTGAGATGTTTGAGGTCTGTGTTTTGAGGATAGACCATGGCTGCGCCTACCCCCCACAATGAAGCCCAGCGCCTTGCCGAATTAGTAGATTTCGCGGTGCTGGATACGCTGCCTGATCCTTCTCTGGATACGATTGTCGCCTTAGCGGCCAGCATTATGGAAGTGCCGATTGCGCTGGTTTCCTTGGTCGATACTGAGCGGCAATGGTTTAAAGCACGTGTTGGGCTAGATGCATGTGAGACCGACCGGGAGAGCGCTTTCTGTGCGCATGCGATCTTGGACGATGAGCCACTGATCATCCCCAATGCACTAGAGGATGCGCGGTTTGCCCATAATCCGCTGGTTCTGGGCGACCCAAATATCCGTGCCTATTTCGGTTTCCCTCTGATTGTCGGGCCAGACCTGCGCTTGGGAACCTTATGTGCGATTGACCAGAGGATACGTGGCATCACGGATAGCCAAATTGAGCACATGAAGGCGCTAGCCAAAATTGTGGTCAGCCAGCTCGAAATCACGCGCAAAACCCGCGATGCGCTGGCCTTGGCAGAGGCCAATGAAGCGCTGAACCGCGAGGCTGATCATGCGCGCGTAATTCTTGAAACCATGTCGGAAGGCGTGTTGATCAAAAACCGCATCGGAAAAGTCGTCGAAGCTAATCCGAGCGCGTGCCGAATCTTAAGTGTGTCGCGGGACACATTGCTCGGCATGATGCCAAACGATGCGCGCTGGCAGCGCTTTCGTGAGGACGGCACCCCCTACTTGCCGCACGAAATCCCGGCACTGGAAGTGCTGCGCAGCGGTATTCCTGTCAGCAATGAAGTCGTTGGTGTACCAGACCCTGATGGTGGAACCAAATGGCTTCACTTGTCCGCCAGTCCCTTGTTCGAGCCGTTTGAAGAAACGCCGTCCTTTGTAGTTTCGACATTTTCGGACATTACGCATTTGAAGTCGCAGCAGGAGCACTTGCGCGACCTGTCTGTGAAGGCCAACGCCGCCAACGCTGCCAAAACCCAGTTTCTCGCCAATATGAGCCACGAGTTGCGGACGCCGTTGAATGGCGTGGTTGGCGTTGCCTCTGCTTTATCCAATACGCCGCTGGATGATCGCCAAAAGCGCATGGTTGAGTTGATCCGCTCTTCCGGCAAGGACCTTGAGCGCCAATTGTCGGACATCCTCGACTTGACCAAAGTCGAAGCTGGCGAACTTCAATTGGAAGCGGTGCCACTGGATGTTTCCCTGATCATTCAAGAAGTCATCGGCTTAATGTCAGGTGTGTGCGCGCAGAAAAAGCTTGAACTCGTTTTCGACAATCATTTGCCAGAGAAGCAGCTCTTCCTCGGCGATCCGGTTCGTTTGCGCCAGATCATCACCAATCTTGTATCCAATGCGGTGAAGTTTACCGCCGTCGGCCGCGTCAAAATTACCGCAAGCCCTCGTTCACTCGGGTCCGGGCTGATGATTGATGTGGAAGATACCGGCATAGGCTTTGATGAAGCGCAAAGTCAGAAATTGTTTGAGCGCTTCTCGCAGGCTGATAATTCGATCACCCGTCGTTTTGGCGGTACAGGCCTTGGTCTTGCGATCACAAAATCTTTGACCGAACTGATGGGTGGAACCATCAAGGCGACCTCAACGCCGGAAGTTGGCTCGGTTTTCACGCTCGACCTACCCTTGGCCTTCGACCGGGCGATAGTGCCCAGCTACGCCAGTGAGGATCCGGCAGAGATTTGTCGCGACATCCCGAAGGACTTGCGCGTCTTGTTGGTTGAAGATCAATTGCTGAACCAGCAAGTCTTTGGATTCATGATGGAACCCTTCGGTGCCGAATTCTTCACCGCCACCAACGGTGAAGAGGGTGTCGAAGCGTTTGAGACGGCAACCTTCGATGTGATCTTCATGGATATGCAAATGCCGGTCAAAGATGGCCTCGCCGCGACGCGAGAAATTCGCGCTCTGGAAGCGAAGACGGGGGCAAAGCCCACGCCTATCATCATGCTGACCGCCAATGCAGGCGAAAATCATCGCCGCGAAGCTCTCGCGGCCGGTGCCGATTTGCATGTCGCAAAGCCAGTAACGCAAGTCGCGATTGGGGAAGCGCTGCGGACGGCGCTGGTGACCTATGGCAAGGTGGCGCGCGCCCAAGCTTAGGCGTGACGCAAATTGGGCATACCCACTTGGCTGGTATATCTCTGAATTGACTGTGCTTTGCCTGGCTTTTCCGGCCTACCACGTCACCATGGTTGCGCGCTTGGGGGCCAAGCCGTTTTCAAACTCGCGCAGGATGTCGAGATATTCTTGAACCTCAACATTCTTTTCCTTGTCCTTATTGAACCGATAGGCCCAGAACGAGGAAATATGCGAGATAATGCCCATCGAATGGCCCAGCTCGATGAAGAGAACGGGCGCGTCGAGCAGGAATTTGCGGAATGCGGCGGTGTTGCCTTTGTCCACCAGGTCGCGGAAGGCATCGTCATAAAGCGACAACACCGATTGACAGCTCTTGGCGCTATCGCGAATACGGCCGCGGATCGACTTTTTTAGGTCATCGATTTCTTCGCGAATGTTTTTGTCGACCCGGCCTTTGATCTTGACCGAGTCCATTTCCGTACTGATCCGTGTCAGCTTATGGAAGGTCTCGGAAAACTGCCATTTGTAATAGATGAAGCCCTTCCAGCTAAAGATGCCTTGCGTGAACTTCTCGCCTTCAAGGCCAAGTGTCATCCGCAACGGGTCCAGTCGCGAGTCGGCGTTGGTCGATAACAATGCATCGGCCAATTTTTTCACCAACTCAGGAGGGATGCTGCCATTCTTGCTGCCAAATGCCATCGCAATTAGCGGCGACATTTCGTTGGAGGTGAAGGTCTGCATCCGGGCATTGTCAGCAGGTGAGATGGCGAAATAGCAATCCGCTGGATGGTGGTGATAGCGGCGCAATTGCTCGCGTACCAGGAATGGATCGAGCGAAGGCAGTTCATTGAGCATCTCAAGGATTTCAAAATCCTTTTGCAGCTCTGCTTCGGTGGCACCTAGCACGTCGCATAAAGTGGCGCGCCACCCCATTTGGCCGACAAGGATAGATCGTCCCCCCGCTTTCAGGTCGGATCGATCTAGGGGGAACATAATTTTAGTGGCAACTGCGGTCCCATCGCTCAAAAGATAGGTTTCATCGCTGCGCAGCCGGTGCTTAATGATAATCGCGCGATTTAAGACGGCATCGAAGAAGAATGGCGCACTTACGCGCGCCATATCATCGGCAAACTCAACCGTGACCAGATGCAAGTTCAGCACTCGACTGGTTGAGGCCGTGGTAGTTAGTGCAGCTAAGCTTCTTACGCCACTCATGGACACTCACCCCAAAATTCCAACTGGCGCACACAGAAACGCATTTGTTCGGCGGAAAATAAGTAGGTCAAGTCCAATTGAGATTTCGTAAACCTTGGTTACATTTGTGCAGGCGGGGTGCCGAAAAAATAGGATAAATTGCACAATTTACCGCACCTCCCTAGGTGAAAGCCCAAGATCGAAGTCTTTCAAAAGGTCGAGAAACTCCTCAACATTGGTGACTTCTGTTTGGTTTGGACGGAATTGATAGCGCCAGTAGGAGACGATATGTGAGATCATGCCCATCGCATGGCCCAATTCAATGAAGAGACCGGGCGCTTCCAGCAAGAACCTGCGGAACTCCGCCGCATTGCCTTTTTTGGTAAGCCCGGAAAGCCCGTCATCGTACAAAGACAAGATATCGCCAGTCCGCTCGATGGCTTCTTGGATACGTGTCTTAATAGAGCCGCGAACTGTTCCCACCAGATAGCCGACTGTGGGGTCAACGCGGCCGCGTATCTTCATCGATTGCATCTGGGCAACCACTTTATAGAGCTCTGGCCGCGTCTCCAAGAATTGCCACTTATAATATAAAAAGCCCTTCCAACTGAAGATACCACGTTGAAATTGTTCGCCTTCTAGACCCAGCGTCGTCTGTAAGGGTGCCAAGCGGTGGTCGGCATTGGTGGCAAGAATTGCGTTCGACATGCGCTTGACCAATTCCCCGCCAGCCTCTGCGCCAGACTGAAAGGCTAGGGTCACCAGTTCGCGGATTTCATTATAGGCGAATTTCTCTAGGCGGGCCGTGTCGCTCGGCGTGATCGCGAAATAATCATCAGACGGGGTGAAATTGTGGCGCTTAAGCTGTTCGCGCACCAAGAAGGGGTCAAGCGACGGCAACTCGTTCAAGAGCTCGAGTACTGTCAGATCCGCGTCCAACAAAACCTGATCCTTGCCGAGGAAGTCGCACATCGCGTTCAAATAGCCGATTTGATTGACAAAGACGGAGCGCCCACCCACCCGTAAATCAAGATTGTCGAGCGGGAAGATAATCTTGGTCGCCACGGGAACATTTTCGTGGAAATATTCGGTTTCATCCGGTCTCGGCCTGTGTTTGGTGATGATCGCAGAGTTCAGCAGCCGATCTTGAAAGAAGGGCGTGTGAAGTTTGTCGCTTGCGCGCAAAACTTTATGATCTATGGCATTGAGATTTAGAACACGGCTGGTCGAACAGGTCTTCGCCAATGCTGCCAGGCTGCGAACACCAGTTGAGTTGGTGTTATTCATTTTACGCGAATGCATAGTCATAGAGAAAAATTCCCTATGAGTAATTTCAGATACGCAAAATTACCCAGTCACTATTTTGATTATTTGACGGATACTAACGCGTATAGAATACAGCTATACTAGCTCTATATTAGGCCAAAAGCCTTAAGGCTTTGTGTATCTTGCGATCCTATAATGATGTGATCAATGACCGTTACTTTTAAAGGGCTGAGTGCATTGATGATTTCGCGTGTCATCGCAATATCTGCGCTGGAGGGCGTTGGGTCGCCTGACGGGTGGTTGTGGGCCAGAATGACCGAGCTGGCCGATAATTCCAGCGCTCTGCGGGCGATCTCGCGTGGGTAAACCGGCGCATGATCGACTGTGCCTTCCCCCATCTTTTCATCGACGATGAGGCGTAGTTTTTTGTCGAGAAATAAAACGCGAAACTCCTCGCGCTTGGCCCCGCCTAGATTGAGTTTGAGATAGGAGAGCAAACTCGACCATGACCCTAAGACGGGCTTATTCATAATCTCACTCTGGCTGCCACGCACCTGGATCGCATGAATGGATTTGAGGTGGATGGCCGCGACTTGGCCAACGCCATCCACTCGTAACAGGTCGTGAAGGGGCGCTTGGAGCACCTCATTGATGCCGCCAAACTGTGTGATCAACTTGCGCGCCAAGACTTTTGTATCTTGCCGCTTGATAACCCCGAACAGCCACAGCTCTAAGAGTTCATGATCGGCAAGGCCGTCGGCACCGGCACGCAAGAAGCGCTCACGCAGGCGCTCGCGATGGCCATCGAGATGGGCATTCGACTTGTTGGTTATTCCCATGGGCCCTCAAACTGGATCAGACAGCGTGTGGGGTGTGTCCAAGCCAAGAGGGGAGAGGGTGAAAATCTCGCATCCGTCCTCAGTCACACCAATCGAGTGTTCAAACTGCGCGGATAAGGAACGGTCGCGCGTAACAGCGGTCCAGCCATCAGGCAGGATCGAAACCGAATGTTTGCCTAAATTCACCATCGGCTCAATGGTAAAAAACATGCCGGCGCGCAATTCTGGGCCTTGGCCCGGCTTGCCGAAATGGACAATGTTTGGATTGTCGTGGAACACACGGCCTAGGCCATGCCCACAAAAGTCGCGCACGACCGAGCAGCGCTGTGCTTCGACAAAGCTTTGGATGGCGTGGCCAATATCGCCCAAAGTCGCGCCGGGCTTTACCGCAGCAATGCCGCGCTGCAGGCTTTCCCATGTGACATCCATCAAACGGCGAGCTTTACGCGATACATCACCAATGCCGTACATGCGCGAATGGTCGCCATGCCAACCGTCGACAATCACCGTGACGTCGATATTGGCAATGTCGCCACTGCGGAATTGGCGTGGCCCCGGAATGCCATGGCAGACGACATGGTTCAACGAGATACAGGTCGTATGATTATAGCCGCGGTATCCCATACAGGCTGGGATCCAGCCATGATCAAGCACATAGTCGCGCGCCAGCGTATCGATCCGCTCGGCGGTGACGCCTTCTTTGACTTCCCCCACCAACATATCCAGCACTTCGGCGGCGGCGCGGCCAGCGGCACGCATGCCAGCAAACGCCTCTGGCCCATGCAATTTGATGGCATGGTCATTTCGGCTGTCGGGTGCGGTGTCTGCGTCGATATACATCGCTGTCATATAGCCTTCAAATTGGCTTTTGGGCAGGGGGTCTTATGTGGATTGCTCCGCCGCATCGTCATCTTGCCGCGCTACGGTCGCTGTGACGGCCATATCCATCGTCACATTGCCCAAGGTGCGGAAAATGTCGGGGAAGGTTTCGACCGCGATCAACAGGGCCAATGGCTCCACTGGTGCGCCAAGGGCCAAGCAAATGGGCGCGATGGAGCTGATAAAGCTGATCGAGCCTGGTAGGCTGACCGCGCCCAAGGTCGTGGTAGCCCCAGCCGCAATACCCAAAGCAATTTGGGCAGGGCCCAACTCCACGCCAAACCAATTCGCAATATAAAGCGCCACGCCTAAATTCATGGCAGGGCCAGTGGCACGGAAGATCGCCACCGCAATCGGCAAGATCACATCGGCTTTAGCTGCTGGCACGCCCAAAGCCTGTACGCCTTTGAGCATCGCTGGGAGTGATGCGAGCGAGGATTGGGTAGAGATGGCCACCGCTTGGGCTGGAATGGCGGCCTTGAAAAATTCACCTAAACCGCGCTTTGCCCCAAATACGGCCAAGGCAAAGGAGGCCAGCCACACAATCACGCCCAAGGCCGACAAGACCACGACATAATGGGCCAGTGCGCCAAAGGCTTCCGCGCCTGCCTTGGCCCCAACCACAAAAGCCAAAGCAAACACCCCAATAGGTGCCAGCGCCAACACCCAGCCAATCACCAAAATCATGGCCTCAGCGACAGCTTCAAAAAAGCCCGTCACCGGTGCGCGCTTTTCCAGCGGCAAGCGGGTCAAGGCAAAGCCAAAGGCGGCGGTGAAGATAATCAACGGCAGGATGGCGTCATTTGCAGCCGCTGCGATCGGGTTGGTCGGGATCATCGCACGCAGGAAATCGCCCAAAGGCGGCACCGGGCCTGGCTTTTCGGTAATGCTTAAGGCCTGCCGCAGAGCCTCTGCCGAGCCATCGGGCATAGGGAACACGCTGAGGATCAGCGGGATCATGATGGCTGCCATAATGCTGGAGCACCACAGGATGACGAGCATGGTGCCAACACCCCGAGCAGCCAATCTGCCCGCACGCGCCGCCAAGGCTGTTTGCGCAATCCCCGTGATCAATAGGGCGACGACTAAAGGCACCACGGTCATGCGCAAACCATTCAGCCAGACAGAACCAATCGTGTCCGCCGTTGCATTGATCGCTTCACTGGCACCCAGCCAAATTCCAGCCAAAAGTCCGAGAATAAGTGCGGCAAGAATGAGGAGCGCTTTCGACATGCGGGGAAACTTTCAA
>CALRLV020000118.1:0-8383 GCA_943368895.1 Ferrovibrio terrae | reverse complement strand
CCCATTTACTCGCCGTCCGGTCGCTCATGGCCCCAATGATGGGCTGCACCAAAAGACCTGTCAGCGGACCAGCGAGTTGCAACAAGGGCAAAGAGGCTTCGTCTGCGCCCAGATAGCTATAGATCGGGCCCATATTGCCTTGTTGCAGGCCAAAACTGAACTGTAAGCCGAGAAAGCCCAGATTCATTTCCGCAATGCGCCATAGCGGCAGGTGCGGCTTCATCGCCGGTTGAGTCATGTTCTTCCTCCCAGAAATATACCGGCGCTTATGCGCTCTGTCATCTGCTCCAAACGCTAACGCAATCGATTGCAAAAGCAAGTAGAAAAGCAAGCGCAAGGCACAAGCTATTCTTCATTCGGCTGTTTTTGGGTGGCTGGCTTAACCGGCGCTGGCCCCGCCACAGGACTTTCGCACGACAAGTTTGGGCAGAAGGGTGGCCGAAGGCGCGTCTTCACCCGCCATGCGTTTGAATAAGAGGTCGACAATGGTTTTGGCACCCTTGGCGAGGTCTTGTTGTACGCTGGTCAAGGGCGGGGTCGATTGGGCCGCGATGGCAATATCGTCAAAGCCCACGACGCTGACTTGCCCCGGCACATCCATGCCAGCGGCCGCCAGCGCTTGAATGGCGGCTAGGGCGATAATGTCAGAGGTGGCGAAGATGGCATCAAACTCAGTGCCGCTCTCGATCAATTCGCGCGCCGCTTCATAGGCGGTTTCAAACGAAAAATGTGCGGGAATAACTAGGGCAGGGTCTTGCTCAATGCCCGCTGCGCGCAAGGCCCGCACATAGCCTTCATAACGCAGACTGATCTCGGGCAATTCCAGCATCCCCAAAAACGCAATCCGCTTGCGGCCAAGCCCCAAGAGATGATCCACCGCCCGACGCGCCCCGCCAATATTATCGGTCCCGACAGAGCAATAGGTCTGCCCGTTCAAATGCCCGCCCCAGACGACCAGTGGGTGATAGGATTCAGCCGCTAGATTGAGGGCCTCATGTTGATCGGATTGGCCAACGATCACCAAGCCATCTTGGCGATGGGATTGGATAATCCGATTAAGCCAACCGTCTGACGTATCGGTCACGCGGCATAGAAGAACTTGATAGCCCCGGGTCGTGATTTCATCGGCCAAGCGGCCAAACATCTCAATAAAGAAGGGGTCAGAAATCAATTGCCCGACGTCATGGCCCAGTGGAAATACGACGCCAATCGTCTGGGTTTTGCGCATGCGCAGCGAACGCGCCGATTGATTGATGACATAGCCGGCTTCAGCGGCAATCCGCTGAATCTCCCGACGCCGATCTTCTGGAATCAAAGGATTATCCGCCAACGCCCGCGACACCGTGGACATAGAGACCTTTGCCAAGCGGGCCACATCGGCCATCTTCAAGGGGCCATCTTCTGCCACAGACCATCTCCCTTTGCGAGTGCAAGGCTTGCTAAACTTGCCAGCAGTTTCTGAAACTCGATTTGAAAGCGAACGGCAATTTATGCAACCGATTTCTGCATGAAGGATATACTTTTTGGTGGGGCAGGGGCGGCACAAACTAAAATCGCGGCAATGGTGCGCTGTGTGTGTCGGTATTTTTATTTAGGACTATCTCGCAGCAAGATTGGCCGCTCATAGCCATCACAATACACAGCTGAAGGCGCTACCGAACAGGAAAAGTAGTCAAACTTTTCTTGTTGCATATCAAAACCGCGGCGACTTCTGAATTCCACAATAGTGCGAACTTTTACATCCGGTATGTTCAAATCATAGTCCGAACGCTCCCGACATTTATTTTTGGCGCAAAAGACGGCAAAAACGCTCTCTGCAATTGCCGGGGGGGAACTCTTTGGGTCGAAGATAATTTTCCTTGCATCAGCTTCCACTCGAGTCTGATTGTTTAAGTCGCACGAACCAATCAGCATTACCGCACCAATGGCCGCAAACAGCGCTTTGACTGAAGAATGAACCATTGATTGCCCTCCGCGTCTCTAGGCTCATTCCATCCTTTGCCCAGACCGTCGTCAAGCGAAACTTGAGGGTGTGCTGTGGGGTAAGCATCCTACTTGGAACGGCTCTAAGCTTCGCTTTGCTCACTCTAGAGCCGCCCGAGCATTCTTTTTGCGCAAGATGAGGCGTCAAGGGGTGAAATCGACTTCGTCGACGCGCGAAGCGCGCCCCTTGACCCCTCATCTTGCGCGCTCAAACTCGAGAACGGCCTTTGCGTAGGCAGAGCCTGCGGCAAAGACGTTCTTAGTTGAAACATTGCCTCCCCTCGCCCCCGGTGGGGGAAAGGGGTCGGGGGGGAGGGGGTTTTTGCGCAATGGCGCGTTGCTCTGTGCAATGAAGGCCTTTGCAACGCGCCAGTTAATTGTGTGAGTGTAAGCCCTCACTCTGCCCGCTTTTTCCCATCCACCATGGCGCGGACCAAATTCTCGCGGTGACCGATTGAGGCAAGCGCGACGCCGCCAATATGCAAGATCACCAGTGCCAAAATCAGGTTCGCGCTGGCCTCATGCACATCTTCCCACGGGCTATCGTCTTCATCGCCGCGCCCGCGATCTTCAATTTGCAGGACGCTTTGAAGGGCGGTGGGCACGGGCGTGTGGTTTTCCATTGCCATGCCAGTCCCGGCGGTCAAGCTCATGGCGATCAGCAAAGCAATCACCATCAGGCCGCCCGGGGGTGAGTGACCAATATGGCGCGTGCCTTTGCCCGTCACCAAGTCAGCCACATACTTAAGGGCGGCAAAAGGTGAGGCGAGGAAGTTTTCAAAGCGTGCATGCTCTGGCCCGGCGATCCCCCAGAACAGGCGAAACACCACATAGCCCGCGACGAAATAGCCAGCTGCTTGATGCAGGGTTTCGGGTTCGCCGCGCGTAATCAGGGCGGTGGCAATCGCGACAAGCAATAGCCAATGCCCGATACGGACCAGTGGGTCCCAAACCGTCACCCAGTTGTTTTCGGGCTTGGGCTCAGACGCGGCGGCGGATGAAGGAGCTGGGGCCTCAGTCATCATCACGCCCGCCATGATCGTCGTTACGGTCGTGCGACTCGTCCTCGCCGCGTTCATGGCGCGTGCGATCTTCGCTGCGGCGCACATCCTCGGTCAGGACTTGGCCGGTCTTGGCGTCGATCACCCGGGTCTCGGTACGGCTCTCCTGGCGGTCGTCACGATCATCCTGATCCCTGTCGCTGATTTGGTTGGTGGGTTGGCTGGTTATTGCATTGGTATTTGTTGTGGTCTTGGCTGGCGATAATTGGCCAGAGGCGACAGCAAAGCCTGCCACTGCCAGTGCGGCGACACCAATGCCAAGGGCGATGCGGATAGGGGTTGAAAGGGTCATGTGAAGTCTCCGGTTTGGGTTGCTGATGATCCGACCTTACCCGTCTCTTTCTGACGCCCTGCCGTTCCCAATCGTCAGCAAAGCGTCAGCTTGATGTCAGCGCCAATTCGTTACAGAGGGGAGGTATGAAGCGGATTGGCCCTTATCTTGTCGTGATCCTTGCCGTGCTGGCTGGCTGTGGGCAGTCGCAGCAATCCCCCGCGCCTGCGCAACCCGAAGGTCCGGTTCAATCGGCGGGCAACAATCTACCCTTCCTCAAAGTCCAAGCCATCGCGCTTGCCGCCGTGCCGGGTGAAGTTGTGAAAGTGGATTTAGAGAATGAGCATGGCCAAGACGTCTATGAGTTTAAAATCCTCGCGCCCTCGGGCCGCGTGATTGAGTTGGAGATTGCCGCCGCGACTGGCCAAATCCTGAAGCGGGAGGCCGATTGATGCGCATACTGTTAGTTGAAGATGATCCCGTGATCAGCGCTGCGCTCAAGGCCGGCCTCGAGGCAGCGGGCTTTTTGGTTGAAGTCTGTGGAGATGGAGAACGGGCTTGGACGCTGGGCAGTGACGAAGACTTTGATGCTGTCATTCTGGATCTGGGCCTGCCGCGATTGGACGGCTTGTCTGTCTTGAAGCGTTGGCGGCAAGAAGGCCGTGCCATGCCCGTGATTATCCTGTCTGCACGCGGGTCTTGGGCAGAAAAAGTTGAAGGGATAGAGGCGGGGGCCGATGATTATCTCGCCAAGCCGTTTGAGCCCCCAGAACTGATTGCTCGCTTGCGTGGATTGATCCGCCGGGCTTCCGGGCGAACAGGCAATGTGATTACTGCAGGCCGCCTTAACCTCGATCTTTTCCGCGCCACTGCCACCTATGACGGGGCACCTGTGCGGCTATCGCCCTTGGAGTTTCGGCTTTTAGACCTACTCGCCAATGCCGGCGGGCGACCTCTATCGGCTGGTGAATTGGGCGAACATCTGCACGGAACCGATATGCTGGACGCCAATGCGGTCGAAGCCTTGGTGGCACGCCTTCGCCGCAAGATTGGGTCTGAGACCATCGAGACGCGGCGCGGCTTTGGCTATGTGCTGCGGGACTTAGCCCCATGAGCAAAAGGTCCAGCAGCCTTAAGGTTCGCCTGTTTGCCTTGGCCGCGCTGTGGAATGGCTTAGCCTTGGGCTTTTCCTGGGTTGCGCTTTCCTTGCTGTTTGAGCGCCACACCGAGCGGCAAGTGACGGCGGAATTGATCCGTCAGGGCGAAGCCTTGGTTGCTGGCATGTCGATGGATGGGACCGGAAAGCCCGTGCTTGGCCAGACCTTGTATGATCCGCGTTTTTCCCGCCCCGCCAGCGGCCTTTATTGGCATGTCTCCAGCAAGACAGGTAGTTTACGTTCGCGCTCGCTCTGGGATGGCGCTTGGCCGTCGCTTACGCAGGCCCCATCCCAAACATGGGAAAGTCTGACGACTAAGGGTCCGTTTGAGCCCGCCATGTTGCGGGTAGCGCGCACCATCCGCCCTGACGCAAAAGGGCCGGCGTTATTGGTTGAAGTCGGGCAGGACCATGCTGTCATCACGCAGGCAAGGCGGGATTTCGCCCAAGAACTCGCGTTTTTCCTCTTGCTGCTCTGGTCGGTCTTGACCTTGGCCTCAGTGGTGCAAGTGACGCAGGGTCTAAAGCCACTGGCTGCGCTTCGGGCGCGGCTGACGGGTCTGAAAGCCGATTCCAAGGCCCGGCTGGAGTCAGGGGAGCATCCGCAAGAAGTTGGGCCGTTGATCCAAGCGATAAATGCGCTGGCCGATGCGCGAAGTAACGACATGGCTAGAGCCCGGGATCGGGCGCGCGACCTGGCCCATGCGCTGAAGACCCCGCTTACGGCGCTGAAAATGCAAGTGGGCGACCTAGGCGATGCCAAGTCGCAAACGGCCCTGCAGGAAAGCTTGTCGGTCCTCAATATTGCAGTTCAAGCAGAACTGGCGCGTGCCCAATTGGCCCCTGATGCGCGCGGCACGTGTCTTCTAAAGCCAGTGATAGAGCGTTTGGTTCGCGTGGTCGGGCGCACCCCAACCGGTTCCAGCAAACGGTTTGAAATAGAGGTAAGCGAAGATTGTCTGGTGCCCTTGACTGAGGAAAGCGCCTTTGAAGTGCTGGGCGCGCTTCTCGATAATGCGACCCGCCATGCCAGCCGCCGCATCAGAGTTCGCGCTTGTGCCAACGGAGGTGGCCTGATGGTCTCGGTCGACGACGATGGGCCGGGCTTGTCGCAGGATCAGAGCCGTCTGGCGCTCGAGCGTGGCGTGCGCCTTGACGAAGCAATTGGCACCCAAGGCCTAGGCCTCGCCATCACGCGCGACCTCATCGCGGCCAGCGGTGGGACCCTAACGCTCGAAACCTCAGACCTTGGTGGTCTGGCAGTGCACTTGGCGTGGGTGCAAGTCCCTGCCTAAACGGCAAGTTGGTCCCAAATGATGCCGTACCGCGCGAGGTATTTACGCAGCCGATCTGCGTCATTCACGCTCGCCCTCTTGGTACGTGAGGCCGCAAACAATTTCCGCCCCGCGTCCGACAGCGAAGGGCTGGTCCGGCAGGTCGCGACGACATAGGCCAATTGAACGCGATCAAAGGGGTCTAGACCATCCAATTCATCGGCAGACAAGATGTCGGCCAAATCATCCTTTGGCATCGTACTGCCTGTCCACATGCGTTGCAGTCGGGTGATTTCAGTGGCGACGACGTCAGTATCAATCCGGCCCTTGGGCGAGAAGGTCGCCATCCGCGTGACACTGGCGGCCAGGTCTCGAAA
This sequence comes from Ferrovibrio terrae, assembly GCA_943368895.1. GTDB lineage: Bacteria > Pseudomonadota > Alphaproteobacteria > Caulobacterales > Aquidulcibacteraceae > Aquidulcibacter. The sequence continues at coordinate 2,261 of CALRLV020000118.1, read as the reverse complement.
GTTCCCAGACCATGCCGCATCATGCGACATGGCGAAGGCCAAATAGCGCTCACGCGCTTCTTTGTTGAAGGTCACCCTTGTGCCTTCACGCGCGGCATAATGATCCAACTCATAGTCAAGATTGGGCGCGATATCCTCGCGGCGCGCGGCGAGGCCCGGTAGCGAGAATGTCCAGAGATTGAGGCGCGCATAGAGGTCGTCGCGGAACCGGCCCTGCGCGACACTCTGGGCTAGGTCTCGATTTGTCCCCGCGATAAGTTGGAAGTCACTGTGCACTTCCCGGTCGGCCCCAACCGGCAGAAAGCGCTTATCCTCAATGGCGCGCAGGATCATGGCTTGTTCGTCCAGTCCCAGCTCTCCGATTTCATCGAGGAATAAGAGCCCGCCATCAGCGGCCCGTAGCAGCCCTGGACGATCTGCCGAGGCACCCGTGAACGAGCCTCGCTTATGCCCAAACAGGGCCGACATCGCACTGTCGCCGCGCAAGGTGGCGCAATTGACTTCAACAATCGGGCCGCTGACCTGATGCTTGAGTTTTTTGAGGTCATAAATGCGGCGCGCCAATTGGCTCTTCCCCGCCCCGGTGGGCCCCATCAGCAGGATGGGTGCGCGGGTCCGACTAGCAACTTGCTCAATCTCATCGATTAGGGTGTTGAAGGTGCGGCTGCGCGTTTCAATGCCCGATTTGAGGAAGGACGTGCTTTCGGCACTTTCCTTCGCGAAACGGGTGGCGATGGAATCATAGCGCGATAGGTCAAGATCGATCACGCTCCAAGAACCCGCAGCATCGGGTAGGCCGCGCTTGGGCTGGGTCTGAAGCAGGCGGCCCGGCAGATAACGCGCTTCTGTCAGCAGATATAGGCAGATTTGCGCGACGTGCGTGCCGGTCGTGATGTGGATCAGATAATCTTCCGCCTCTGGGTCGAGTTTCTGTGCGCGCGCAAAGTCGAGAAGCTTCCCATAGACCTCTTCAAAGTCCCATGGGTTTTGGAAGCGTATGACATGGTGTTCCACGCTGGTTTCTGGAGAAACCGACGCAATATCTGCGGTCACAAAGTCCGCTAAGCGGCGATGGCTATCGTCATAGATCATCAAAAAGCGATCCACGCGCAGATCTTCATGCATGCACAGGCCAACCGAGGGCCGCCACTTTTGCCAGCGTGCGGGGCCAAAGGTTGAGGCATCGAGTGTCGAGCCAAGAATGCTGATAACGGTGATCGGTCTCATGCGCCAAGATTATATATTCTTATATGGAATTATACAATTACCTTGACTCAAAATCTGGACGACTTGCCCCGAATAATCAAAATTAAGAAAAAACAGCATATAAATTCAGTAGGATAAAATTTATTTGTTGCGACTTGGCACGGGTTGGCACGGGCGTTGCTGTTCTATAGGCGCTGGGTCAGTCAAACAGCTCAGCCCGCAGGAATGGAAGGGGCAGCCGGAATGGGCCGGCTGCCCCGGAAGTCCACAAAAAGATTTTCACGAGAGGTCATTTGCCGCACAGTGCGCCAAGACCTCTCATCAGTAGAGAGAAGGAGCGCTGCGATGAGTGAGGCAGCATTTGAATTTACCGCCGTTGAAGGTGGGGTGCCGATCAAAATGTGGACGCGCGGCGTTCCCGTTGACGATAAGGCTCGCGAACAGCTGGCGCATGCGGCGAAGATGCCCTTCATCTTCAAGCATGTTGCCGCCATGCCTGACGTTCATGTTGGGATCGGAGCTACGGTTGGGTCGGTTATTCCGACCAAGGGGGCTGTGATTCCGGCTGCTGTCGGGGTCGACATTGGCTGCGGGATGATGGCGGCGCGAACCTCGCTGATGGCGCATGACTTGCCAGATAATCTGGAGGGCATCCGTCGGGCGATTGAGTTGGCGGTGCCACATGGCCGTTCGGTCGGGCGCGGTGGTCGCGATAAGGGTTCGTGGAGCAATCCACCCCCAGCGATCATTGCCGCTTGGGCGAATTTGGTAGAGCGGTTTGACCTCATCTGTGCCAAATACCCCCGGTTCAAGAACACCAATCATTTGATGCATTTGGGAACCTTGGGAACCGGCAATCACTTCATCGAACTCTGCCTCGACGAAGAGGCGCGGGTGTGGGTGATGTTGCACTCTGGCTCACGCGGGGTCGGTAATGCGATCGGCTCTTATTTCATCGAATTGGCTAAGCAAGATATGCGCAAGTGGCATATCAACTTGCCCGATGAAGACTTGGCCTATTTCCCCGAAGGGACCGATCATTTCAACGACTATGT
>CALRLV020000117.1:0-8447 GCA_943368895.1 Ferrovibrio terrae | reverse complement strand
CTGAAGCATCCGGCTTTGAAGAGGCGACAGGCCGGTTTGCCAACCTCGCTCTGTCATGCATCCATACCGAATATCCCAATAAAATCGCCCATGTGCTAAACTCCGCCGAAGATGCGAGGACACCCAGCCAATTAACGCCTGCCTTCTACGGCTGCTTCGACCATCATTCTTCGGTACACGGACATTGGTTGCTGGCGCGGCTGGCACGACTTTATCCAGAAGCCTCCTATACGCCTGCAGCGCGCCAAGCCCTGGCCAAAAGTCTGACCAAGGCCAATTTGGAAGCCGAGCTTGCCTATATGAATGCACCGGGTCGTGCCGGCTTTGAACGCCCGTACGGCTTGGCATGGATGCTGCAATTGGGCGCGGAGTTGCGCCAATGGGCCAAGCAAGACGCAAGCGTTGCCGCATGGGCCGCTGACTTTGCGCCGCTGGAGCAGCGCGCGGCCGGACAACTCAAAAGCTGGCTGCCAAAACTTCGGACACCCATGCGCGTTGGAGAGCACTCGCAAACCGCCTTTGCATTAGGACTAGCCCGCGACTGGGCGGTCGAGGTCCAGGACACAGCCTTTTTGGCTCTAATCGATGAACGCGCCATGACCTATTATGGCAAGGACCGTGACTGCCCCTTGCGGTTTGAGCCTGGCGGAGAAGATTTCGTGTCGGCCTGTTTAGGTGAAGCGGATCTGATGCGCCGGGTTTTGGCACCACAAGCCTATGCCGAATGGTTGCGGGTTGCTTTGCCCACCATCCCCAAAACCGCGACGGCAGACTGGCTGCCAGTAGGCGTTGTGACAGACCGAACCGATGGCAAACTGGCCCATACTGATGGCCTCAATCTGTCACGTGCTTGGATGCTGGAGGGTATGGCCGCGGGCCTCCCCACAACTGACAAGCGTAGACTTGCCCTATTGGCGGCAGCAAAAGCCCATCGCGACATTGCATTGCCGGCTGTAACAGGCGAGCATTATGCTGGCGGGCATTGGCTGGGAACATTCGCGACTTATCTGGTAACGCAGCGCGGGCTGAAAACGGGTCACTAAATCTGTGCTCAGTCCTTCGGCTTGGTTTTGAGGAACACGCCAATATGGGTGGCGACCGGTCTCTCCAAGCCTGGAACACCGCCTTGGATCGGCCTATTCAGCACACGCGGACCGCGAACTGGATCACGATACACCAGCGCCGTTGACCCGCCGCCATCAAGATTGATCGCATCTGCCGCCCCCAAGGACTGCAGGATCAAGGCGGTTTCGGCAAAGCTTGCCCCTTCGCTGTAGCCAGTTTGGCGGCCGTCAATGGTTAAGAGCCACAGGCGGTCGCCTGCCGCGTTTATGCCAAGGGCCGAGCGGGGGTGGCGGGTTGCATTCTTTGGATCAACCTTGAGGGTACCTTCCTGAATCAGTAACGGCCCAGCTGCTAGGCCATTGTCAAAGCGTTCAGGGCAGGCCAAAGCGGCCAGAATCGCCACCTGTTTGCGGTTAAAACAAACAACCGCCTTCGCGACGCCGGCTTTTTCGGGCGACGAGGCAGGTGAAACCACGCGGCCATTTGACTTTGCAAAGCCTTGCGCGTCTTGACCCACACCTTCTGTAGCAACCACAGGGCCAAAATAGCCGCCATTGATTGCGACCACCGCGCCGGACTCCCGCAGATAGGTCGATGTTGTCTTGGAACGATATTCGGATGTGTCCGACCCACCGCTGCCAGAAACGGCAAAGGAAAGACCAGAGGTTTTGAGGTCGATCTCTATGATCGCCACCTGCATCGGCACTGCGCCAGGCCATGCCCTCTGGCTATAAGAAATGCCATCAGCCACCATGTTTTTAGGAGGTGTCAAATCAAAGGGCGTGCCCGACGAGAGCGGGGCACCACTGGCGCAAGCCGACAGCGCCAGGAAGGCAAACAAACCCAAATAAAGCTTCAGGGTTTTCATCGGATTGGCAGGCCTCGCAATGGCGACACCGCCCGCATGGCGATGGCCGTATTGACCCTAACCACACTGGGTAGCCGTGTCAGCACCTCACGGTGAATACGTTCAAGATCGGCTACATCGCGGGCCGCGACGCGGAGCAGATAATCCGAATCCCCCGTCATCAGCCAACATTCCAATACTTCCGGTGCGGCGCGCACCGCGCTTTCAAAAGCTGCAAGATCGCGGTCTGTCTGTGCACCCAGAGCGATGGACACAAACACCGTCAAGCTAAAGCCCAGACGCGCCGCACTCAGTTCTGCCCGATAGCCCTCCACCACACCTGACTTCTCTAAAACATCGAGGCGGCGACGGCAGGCGCTTTCTGACAAGGCAATCTTATCGGCCAAAGCAGCTATGCTGGCGCGACCATCGCGCTGAAGCAAGCGAAGCAAAGCGCGGTCCTTGTCATCAAGTGCGACGGTTTCCATCTTATAATGTCCTTTTATTCGTGGTTTCCACTAACAAATTCTGGATGCTTGGGCAAGTTTGCGCGGAACCGCCATTCAATGCGTGTTACGTTCTCTCATCACAGGAGACAGACATGAAAATTGGCGTGCCTAAGGAAATTAAGCCTCAAGAAAACCGCGTCGGCGCAACGCCGGGCACCGTCGCACAGCTCGTAGCTGCCGGGCATGAGGTTTTCGTCGAATCCAATGCTGGCGCTGGCATTGGCGTTTCCAATGAAGCCTATGAAAAGGTTGGAGCCAAGATTCTTCCAGACGCGGATGCCGTGTTTGAAGCCGCCACCATGATTGTGAAGGTGAAAGAGCCTCAGCCGATCGAATGCGCGCGCCTAAAGCCACACCACATCCTGTTCACCTATCTCCACTTGGCCCCAGATCCAGACCAAGCCAAGGCGCTCATGGCTTCAGGCTGTACCGCGATTGCCTATGAAACCGTTGTCGGACGCGATGGCGGCCTTCCGTTGTTGGCCCCGATGTCGGAAGTTGCAGGCCGGATGGCGACACAAGTTGGCGCACATTGCCTTCTGAAGCCTCAAGGTGGCCTCGGTAAATTGATGGGCGGCGTGCCCGGCGTGGCCCCTGCAAAAGTTGTCATTCTGGGCGGCGGCGTCGCTGGCCTGAATGCGTGCGAGATCGCCCATGGGATGCGCGCGGATGTCACCGTTTTTGACCGCTCAAAAGCCGCACTGGTAGCGATTGATCGCCAATTTGGCGGCATGGTCACGACGCTAATGTCGACCCCAGATGCCGTTGAAGAAGCCTGTATTGAGGCGGATCTGGTAATTGGTGCCGTCCTCATCCCAGGCGCGTCCGCTCCCAAGCTTGTCACGAAGGACATGCTATCCCGCATGAAGGACGGCTCTGTCTTGGTGGATATCTCGATTGACCAAGGCGGCTGCTTTGAGACGTCGCACGCCACAACACATGCCGAACCAACATATGTGATTGATGGTGTGGTGCATTATTGCGTGGCAAATATGCCAGGTGCTGCACCTTTGACCTCTACCTATGCTCTCAATGGCGTGACGGCTCCCTATATGTTGGCCTTGGCCAATAAGGGCGTCGATCAAGCTTTGGCGGAAGATCCAGGTTTTGCGTTAGGCCTCAATGTTCGCGGCGGGCAAATCATGCACCAAGCAGTAAAAGAAGCCCTCGGCCTTTAATCCAAACGATCAAGCGGGAGGGCAAAGCCAGCTCTCCCGCTTTGCTCGCTCTAAGCCAGACGACCGGCGACCTCTTCACCAATCGCGAAGGAAGAGGTTAGGCCCGGGGAGTCTATCCCGAACAAGCAGACCAATCCTTCCAAGCCATGGCTAGACTGGTCGAGGATGCGGAAATCCTCAAACTGGGTCAGCGCATTGCCGACTTTAGGCCGGATACCCGTATAATCGGCTTGCATCAGGCTTTCGTCCAACCCCGGCCAGTAGGCACGGATGGATTCCGCGAATATGGCCTTCCGGCTCTCATCCACACGATAGTCCAAAGTGTCGACCGGCTGAACGTCTGGGCCAAAGCGAGCATGGCCACTCATGTCCGGCGTAACGTGGATCCCCAGCCCACCAGCAGATGGCATTGGATAGATTAAGTGCTTGAACGGGGCCTTGCCGCCGTACGTGAAGTAATTGCCCTTCGCGAACTTGGTTTCTGGAACAAATGCAGGGTCGAGACCTTCAACCGCACGGCCAGCTTGTGTAGACCACAAACCTGCCGACAAAATAAGCTGACGCGTGGTCAGCGTCATCGGCTCTTCGCCGCCAACGCGGACTTCAAAACCACCTGCAATCGGTGTGGCACCTAAGAAAGGTGCGTTGCGCGCTAGCGCCCCGCCATGATCTTCGATCACACCGAGGAGCGCCAACATATAAGAATGGCTATCGACAATACCGCTAGAGGGCGACCAAATGGCCGCTTCTGCCACAATCTCGGGCTCCATCTGCTTGATCCGGTCAGGGCCGATAATCTCCAAGTCTGGGATATCATTGGCATGGCCGCGATCATGGATGACCTGCAAGGAGGCAACATCAGAAGCTGAAGGGGCAACGATTAGCTTGCCCAAAGCGCGTGCAGAGATCCCCCGCTCCGCGCAAAAGGCATACATGGCATGCTTGCCGGCAACACATAGCCGCGCTTTCAACGATCCAGTCGGATAATACATACCCGCATGAATGACTTCGGAATTGCGCGAGGATGTTTCTTCACCGAAGCGGCTATTTTTCTCTAGCACAATGACGCTTCGGCCCCGGCTGGCCAAAGCACGACCAACAGCAAGGCCAACCGCGCCGGCACCGACTACAATTACGTCTGTATCGGTCACGGCGCTGTTTTCCTTTTAGACTTCAACACCAGTGCCGATGGAGCAAGCCACACCGGTTCCGCCAATTCCGCAATAACCGCCTGGATTTTTGGCCAGATATTGTTGGTGATAATCCTCAGCATAATAGAATTCCGGTGCCCGCATCACTTCGGTGGTAATGGGCCCATAGCCCGAGTTCGCCAAGGCTTTTGCATACTGGGCGCGGGCAGCTTCGGCAACCAACAAGTCCTGCACGTCGTTCACATAAATGCCAGAACGATATTGGGTGCCAATGTCGCCACCCTGCCGCATACCTTGGGTAGGGTCGTGATTTTCGAAGAAAACCTTTAGCAAGCCCTCTAAAGTGATCTCATTAGGGTCATACACCACCAGAACCACTTCATTGTGGCCAGTCATGCCGCTGCACACTTCTTCGTAAGTCGGATTAGGCGTTAGGCCAGCGCTATAGCCCACGGCCGTGGTGTAAACACCTGTCGTTTGCCAGAACTTCCGCTCTGCCCCCCAAAAGCAACCCAGCCCAAATGTGATTGTTTTCAAGCCGTCTGGCCACGGCCCTTTTAGGGGTCGGCCATTGACAAAGTGACGCGCGGGCACATCTAAAGGCGTGGATCTTCCCTTCAAAGCTTCGTGAGCCGCTGGGATTTGTAATTTCTTCTGTTTGGAAAATAGCATAGTAAGTCGCTCCAGAGCTTTCCTAGATATAGGTCTCAGGATCTTTTACGCCAGATGCGTCTTTCGGGTTTCGTGTCAGTCTTTGATTAATCACATTCTGCCACACCTACTAGGATGAGTATGACAGCTGAACTTGCCACTCCAAGACTGCTTCCCCGCCGATTTGGTTTGAACAAACCAAAGCTGGAGGTCCATGAAGGCGATTTGGCGCGCGCTGATCTGATCCTGTCACGCGCAACTTATTGTGATCCACAGTCCAATGCGGCGCTTCTAGGCGATAAACGCCTATTGTTTTCGCCCACAGGCCGCAGCTTTTTGAGCTATGCGCCCAAGGGTCGTACCTGGCTGGCCTTTGGTGCACCCGTGGGCCAAGCGGAAGAAGCGGTCAGCCTGGCACAGCGCTTCATCACGATGGCCCGCAAACGCGGCGCAAAGCCTGCATTCTACGGCGTTGGGCCCAGCTTTGAAGGGATCGCGGAAGCGTTGGACTTACAAAAGGTCAAGACGGGCGAACGCGCTATTTTGGACCTGACGACGTTTTCACTTGATGGCAAACAGCGCCAAGTCATCCGCACCCACCGCAATCGCCATATCAAAAACCAGTTTAGCGTGCGCATTGAGGGGCCAGGTGCCGTACGCGCCAATCTGGCCCGCTTGCAGACCATCTCAGACCAATGGCTGGTGCATCAAGCAGGGGGCGAGAAGGGCTTTGGGCTCGGTCGGTTCGATGTCCATTATATCGACCGTTTGCCGCTCGCTACCGTTCGTGCCGCAGATGGCCACATCGCTGCTTTTGCCTGCTTATGGCCAACCGCCGACAAGTCACGCATCGGCGTTGATCTGATGCGTTATGGCGAAGATGCGCCGAACGGCGTGATGGATTATTTGTTCGCTGAGCTATTCTTGTGGGCCAAAGCGCAGGGCTATCAAGCATTTGACTTGAATACCTCGCCACTGGCGGGGGTGGAACCCTGCAGCAGTTCTCCCTTTGTCACCAATTTGGCTAAGCTGATGTATGAGCACGGTGAGAAGCTGTATAATTTTCAAGGTGTACGGCGCTTCAAAAACAAGTTCCATCCAGAGTGGGAAGACGTCTATCTCGCCGCCCCGAAAGGCGTGTCGCACTTCGTCGCACTGGCGCGGGCGACTTTATTGATCAATCGGCCGCTTTAAACTGCGGACCAAGAGCAACAAAATCCACCCTCGACTTCACGAAAAGGCTCGCTAGAGTGATCGCATGCGTACGATCCTCTTTGCCCTCCTGTCTTTTGTAACCTTTTGGGTTGCCCCATTTTCCGTCACGGCCAAGCCAGTTCAACCTGAAATCGGAAAGGGCTGGCAAGAAGCGGTGGTCCATGTTGCCGACCCTGCGCCTTGGGTAGCTTTTTTTAGTGAGGATGCGGGCTGGAAAGTGGCCTCACGTGGTCGCATCGACCCAATGATCCTCAAATCTTGGAACCTAGCGCCTACAGTTACCGGCACAGAAGTTCTCTTGGTGAATGAGGGCGATTCCAAAGGCTGGATTCGGCTTGTGACCCTAAAAGGCATTGCTTCAGAGCCGATCCGGCCAGCTGCACAGGCTTGGGACCCCGGCGGCTGGTTCTCGCTAATGACGCGTTCTCGCGATGCTACCAAAGTTTACAATAAGGCGATTGCACGCGGGTGGACGGCGTATAATAGCCCGCAAGAATTCAGCTTTGGCGGCGTTCAATTGCGCAATGTCGTGATCCGCGGGCCAGACGGCGTCAATGTGTCGATCTATGAGCGCTTGGTGCCGAAGCTGGAAGGCTGGGAGACCATTAAGGGTATCAGCCGCGTGTTTAATGTTATGACCATGGTCAAGGATTTCGAAGCCGAGCGCGCTTTCTTCCAAGAAGGCTTAGGCTTTGGCGCTTGGTTCATCGGCAATTATGAGGACACCACACCGACGGCAACCAATTTTGGGCTCCCTGTCAATCTATCAACCCAAATTCCGCGTCGGTCTGGGATATTGTGGGAGAGCCAAAGCGAAGATGGCCGGGTTGAATTGATGCGCTTTGTCGGCCTCGAAGGCGTTGATCATGCCCCGCGAGCCAATTTCACCAATCGTGGAATTGTGGCCTTAAGACTGCCAGTGGCCAATTTAGATGCCTGGGTCAGCAAGGTGCGCGCGAAAGGCATTCAGGTAAACACAACGGGCCAACTTAGCCGCCTTGCCCCCTATGGGCGGGTGAAAATGGCTTGGGTGCAATCCCCCAATGGCGGCATCGTCGAAGCCTTTGAGACCGTCCCTTAGGTCGAATCTGCAGGATTGGGCGGCCCAAAGACTGCAACCAATTTGGCGAAGGCCGCTTGCCGCATCTCCGCCATAGTGGCCCCGGCTCTCTTTTGCTCTAGTCGCTCGGCAGTGAGGGTTTCCAGCATCTCCGCCCAAGCCTCTGGAAAGGCTGCGGTTAGGCGTTCGCGCACATAAGAGGCCGCAGCGGGGCTGCCCCCACCGGTTCCGGCACTCAACACCAGCCGACCACGGCGGACAATGGCCGGGGTGTGGAAGTCGCATAACGGCAGCACATCTTCAGTATTAAGGAGGACTTTGGCATCACGCGCCGCCGCACCGAGAATCTCTGCCTCCGCAGGCTCAAGGTCAGCCACCCATATCAGGTGCAAAGCAGCCAGATCATCTGAATTGGGCAGCCGCGCGATTAGGCCTGAACCAGCCGCCGCGGCAAGCTCTGGCTCTGGCCGATCAGAAAAGATAAGGGGCGTCGTGCCTAAGGCTTGGAACCAAGCCAGTCGACGGACCGTCAGTGTGCCTCGCCCAACAAGGCCGATCCGGGTTTGTGCCGGGTCTAAATGAATGGGAATCATGCCGCGCCCTTTGTGGTTTTGCAGCACCATGTAGGCGGCTTTGCGTTGAGAATGAACCCCAAGGGAAGTTTGCACCTTCCTTGGGACTTTATGTCGCGGCTGTCACGGCTGCCATTGCTCGACGACGACTAAAAATTAGCGCAAACAGTCCATTCACAATTTCTTGATCGAGGATGAG
>CALRLV020000116.1:0-8570 GCA_943368895.1 Ferrovibrio terrae | reverse complement strand
GTGAAATCCTAGCCGCCGCAGCTGCAATCTTTCCCCTGGCCCAAGACTTGGGTGTAGCTTGCCTCGTGAATGACCGCGCCGATCTGGCTAAGCTTGCAGGGGCGGACGGGGTGCATATCGGACAGTCAGACGGCACCGTGGAGCAAGCGCGCAAACAGGTTGGCAAGAATGGGGTTGTTGGCGTGACCTGTCACGACAGCCGGCACTTTGCGATGGAAGCTGCAGAAGCCGGGGCCGACTATGTCGCTTTTGGCGCTTTTTTCGACACCGCCACAAAAGCGGCACCAACGCGCGCCAATCTGGACATACTTTCATGGTGGCAAGAGATTATGGAAATCCCGTGCGTAGCCATTGGTGGCATCACCCCCGATAACGGGGCAGAACTTGTAAAGGCCGGAGCCGACTTCTTGGCCGTCTCCGCTGGGGTGTGGTCGTGGCCCAAAGGCCCAGTTGCGGCAAGCGCTGCCTTCAAGGAGATGTTTGACGCATGCGCCTGAGACGCCTTCGCTTTGTCCTATTAGCCGGTCTGCTCGCGCTGCCGCAGGTAACTATGGCGCAAACCCCTGCCCCTGCCAGCCCGATGGCCTTAGAGGCCGAAGCCGACCAACGCGCGTTGGAGAGCGCATTGCTGGCACTTCGCACCGGCCAATATCGCGAAGCGTTAAGCCAAGCTGAAAACCTCGCATCACGCGGCAATCCAAAGGCAGCTGCCTTAGCGGGCTCTATCTACGAGCAAAATCTCATTGATACCGCGACCCCGGAAGCCGCAGTCCGCTGGTACCGTCGGGCGGTCACCGGCGGCAATACTGATGCCATGTTGGGGTTAGCTCGGCTCGGCATGGCCCGAAAAGGCGGGTCGACGCCGGGCGAAGCCCTCGCCATGCTGCAGCGCGCCGCTGCAAACGGGCGGAAGGACGCCTTGGCCCCCTTGGGTGACTTGTTTCTCTCTGGTGCCGCGGGACCAAAAGATCGCACACGCGCAGCCAACATTTATGCGCAAGCGGCCAGCTATGGTGATGCCGATGCTGCCTATGCGGCCGGTATCCTCTATGCGGACGGTGACCCTGACCCGATGGATGACCCGCTAAAAGCCATTGGCTATCTTCGCCAAGCCGCCCAAGCCGGCCGTGCAGATGCCTCCGCCGATTATGGCCTGATGCTGTATCAAGGACGCGGTGTTGCCCGCGATGTCAAAGGTGCCGCGCAATGGTTTAAGACGGCCGCCGAAGGCGGGGACATGGACGGCGCTTTCTACTGGGCCTTAGTCAATGCTAAGGGCGAAGGTACACCACAAAACCTAGAGCTTGCCGTTCAATGGGCTCGCGTCGCCAAAGGCTCATCGCCTGATGCCGACCGATTGTTAGCGCAATTGGAGGCCATTGCCGCCAAGCCAAAACCCGCTGCGAGCAAGCCTTAAATCAAGTTGGGCTGTGGCGTTCAAATCGATTCACAAACAAGCTGCCTGTGTGCTAGAGCGAACAGGTGTTAGCGCCAACCACCCCTCCCCTCTCGACGCGTCGCGCGATTGCGCGGACCATCCGCGCGGATGCGCTGGTCAAGGGATTGCGTACGCTTTGGCCGCCCCTCTGTCTCTTGGCCATTGTCGGGGCCGCGGGCAGTCTAACCGAAGGCCTACCCGCGGCACTGGTATCGGCTGGCGCGGGCCTCACGTGGCTCATCACTGCCTATCTATTCTGGCGCGGTTGGCAGCTCTTCCACCCCATGAGCGAGCATGAGGCCGGGCGGGCGCTTGAAGAGGGCGCGGGCTTGCAGGAATTACGCCCACTCACTGGGGGCGATGATCGGCGGATCAGTGGTGATGACGCGTTATGGTCCTGGCACCAGCGTCGACTGATTGAAGCGGCAGCGGCTTTATCCACCCCCGTAAAGCCCAAGCTACACTGGCAAGACGCCGCCAAGGCCTTGGCCTTGGGTGTGGCACTAGGACTTTGCTGGTTGAACCCGATGGCCACCGCCCGTGCACTGACGTTTGATTTGTCGCCCTTAATGGGCGACAGCGATTTGGTCGTTGAAGTATGGGCCGAGCCGCCCAGCTATACGGGCCTGCCTTTAATCCGGCTGGACCGCGGCCAAAGCAGTTTTGCCTTGCCAATCGGCTCTAAGGTGACTGCGCGCGTCGATGGTGCTCGCGGCGCCCCTGTCCTGCGCGGTCCTTCCCGCACCACCCGCTTGGAGCCGTCCCAAGGGGCTGCGTGGCAGGGGCAGATTGAAATCACCCGTTCGGGGACACTTAAACTGGATCGCCTTGGCACGCGGGCGCAGTGGCATATTGAGGCCATCGCCGATCAGAAGCCACAACTTACTTTGCCAAAGCCCATCCAAATCGACCCCAAAGGGCGGCTCGATATCGCGTTTCAAGCTAGTGATGATTATGGGCTTGCGGCGGCCTTTGTCCGCATCCGGCCGGTGAAAGTGCCTGAAGGACTGGCAGGTCACTCGGTGTTCGACACCCCCATTCCGCTTGAAGGGGCCGCTGGCGAGAATGGGGCCAGACGTGTCTTTGTCGACATTGCCGATCACGCTCTGACAGGCTTGCAAGTTGAAGCCCAGATCGTGGTGCGCGACGGCTTGGGGCAGGAAACCGCGTCCGACGCGACAAAGCTCACAATGCCAGAGCAGAATTGGCAATCCAGCCTTGCTGCCGCTCTGCAAGAGGTCCGCCTCTTGATCCTGCGAGAGGCGCGGCCTTACCAACGCCCCTTACCACGCTTTGCCACTTTGTTTGTGCCTGCCGAGGATGGGGGCCCTTTGTCGGACGTTCTCAATCTCGGGCCCATCAAACTTGACCTGACTGACCCGCAACCCGGTGCGCCTCCGGGCATTGCCAACGCAACGCGCCGACTTGAGGCAATTGCCGAAGCGATGGCGCAATTGGGCCTAAGCGATCTGGGTCAATTAAGCCTGCATTATGCGCTGGAACGTTTAAGCATCGCGCGCGATGTTGCCGATGCCCATAGCGTCGCGCCCCTCTTGTGGCAAATGGCGCTACAGATTGAGTCGAGCAATCAAACCCCCGCCCAACAAAAAGTCGCGCAAGCACGCGAGGCCCTGAAACAGGCCCTCGAACAGGGCGCACCACCCGAACAAATCCAGCAACTGACACAAGAACTCCGCGAAGCCGTAGGCGAACGGCTGCAGGAATTGGCCCAGCAAGGTGCGTCAGGTGAAGGCGGCGAACAAGGCCAGTCTGGTCCACAGATCAGTGCTGGTGATCTGGAGGACCGACTGCGGGAGTTAGAGGAGTCTGGTAGTTCCGGTTCGCGTGAGGATGCCTTAGCCCAATTAGATCAGTTGGACGAATTGCTCGAAAATCTTCAACCCGGTGCGCCTGGTGCCTCTGGCCAAGCAAATGGTCAAGGCCAAGGCGGGCCGCTCGATGATGCCATGCAGCAGCAACGGGCGCTGTCGGATCAGACGGATCAATTGGGCGAAACACCGCCCTCCGATCAATCGCGCCGCGCGGCAGAGAATCTCGCCAACCAACAGGAGGGCTTGGCCGATGCTTTAGGCGGCAATCGCGAAGGCGATCCGTCTCAAGAACAAAGCGCGGAAGAGCAAAATAAGCGCCAAGCCGCCGATGCCATGCGCGAGGCCGCTCAAGCCTTAAGAGATGGCGATCTCAATAGGGCTCAAGATGCCCAGTCCCGAGCCTTGCAAGCCCTGCGGCAGGCAGCGGAATCCGATCCGGAAGGCCAAGCTGGCAATAATGGCGAGACAGACCCCTTAGGCCGCAGCTTGCCCAAGCAGGATGATGGCAAAGCGACCAAGGTGCCTGACGGGGTGGAGAAGCGGCGCGCACGGGATGTGCGCGATGAATTGCGCCGTCGCCAAGCAGACCCACAGCGCGACAAGAATGAGCGCGACTATATCGACCGGCTTTTGCAAGAGCGCTAGCGCCGCAAGAATGTGCTTGACAGTATCACTGTCATCATGACAGTATAACTGTCATGAGCGAAACTTTGACCAAATCCCATCGCGACCGCCAACGCGACGCCACCGCCGAGATCATCCTCGACGCGGTCGGCCGATGTCTTGAAGATGTTGAGTTGGCGGAGCTGACCTTCACCCAAGTCGCCCGCATGGCCGGATTGGGCGAGCGCACGATTTATCGCCACTTCCCCAATAAAGAGGCTTTGCTGGACGGATGGTGGCGTGCCCATAAGGCGCAGCTTGGCCAAGAAGCCTTCCCAGATACGCTGGCCGCGCTCTTGGACTTCCCCGTGAAGGCCTTCCCTGCCTTTGATGAGGACGCCGAGATCATGCGTGGCGCTGTCCTGTCGCCGCAAGGCCGGGCCATGACGCTCTCGCGCAATGAAGAGCGGCAAGCCGCCATCCGCCGCGCTGTGCAGGCAGAGCTTGGCCCTGAAGCCTCTGAGGAGGTGGTGCTGACTGTGTGTGCCAGCGTGCAACTTATCCAATCTGCCACCGCTTGGCTTACCATGCGCGACTATTGGGATCTTAAGGGCGAGCAATCCGGACAGATCGCGCGCCGCGCCATACAAGCCATTTTTGCTGCCGCGCGTAACGGCACGTTGTAGGAGTATCCAATGATTTTGCACGCCTCTATCTCCGCTAGCGATCCGAGGTACGTGGCCCATGTGCTCGCTGAACTCTGGGAAGGCGAGGCTTTGCCCTTCGCCCCTGTTGCCGGGGCCTGGATTGCCATGGCAGGAGACGTGCGCGGCTCTGGCATTGAGGTTTATCCCAATGGGCGCGCCTTGATCCCCGGTGCGGACGACGCCATGTTTGACACCACAGAGATCGAGCATCCCGCGCGCTATGGCGCAACCCATCTCGCGATCCAATGCCACAGACGTCAGGACGAGATTGAAGCCATCGCCCAGCGCGAAGGTTGGCGGTCGGTGCGCTGTTCTCGTGGTGGGATGTTTGATGTCATCGAGTTTTGGATCGAAAATTCCACCATGATTGAGGTCCTGACCTCTGAGATGCAACGCGATTATCAGGCCACATCCTCGATTGAGGCGTGGCGGGAGGCAATTGGCCATATGGCTTGAAGCAAGACGCGCCTTTGCTCGATTTAGCTGACAGCGCGCTTTAAATTGGGGGACGTTTATGACGACGGTTGAAACAACTCAGAGGCCACGGCGCTTCTATCAAACCATGGCATGGGTCTTTGTGGCCATTGCGTTTGGTGGCTTTATCCCAACCTACTGGCTGAAGCTGATGGACGGCAGTTTCGGCGGCAAACCCATCCTCCACATTCATGGCTTTATGCTCTATGCTTGGGTGTTGTTCTATGCGGTTCAGGTCAATTTCGTCGCCAATCGAAAGATGGCCGACCATCGAAGCTGGGGGATTGCGGGGGTCTCGCTGTTCACCGCGCTCGCCATCTCGATTGTTTTGGCTGCCATTAATACGATTAAACAGGGTGAGCTAACGGGCTTTGCGACCCAAGCGGCGGCCTTCTCCATCGTCACCTTCTCGGGCATTGCCATCATCATAGCCTTCATCACGCTGGCGATCATGAATGTGCATCGGCCTGACTGGCATAGTCGCTTGATGACTTTGTCTTTCGTGCCCTTATTGCAGGCCCCAATGGCGCGGCCCTTTGCGGTCTTGATGACGCCACCAGGGGCTGTCGGACCGCCGCCCGTATTCGTCACCCTACCCCCGGCCATCGTCATTGACCTCATCTTGGTCGCCCTATTGATCTATGACCGCAAAGTCACGGGCCGCTTCCATCCCGTCACAGTTTGGGGCTCAGTAGCCATCATTGCGGTACAGGTTTTGTGCGTGCCGATCTCAACCAGCCCTGCTTGGATCGCGACAGCCAAGGCGATTGCAGGCTTGGCAGGCTAAACAAAAAGGGCACCAGACCGACGATCTGGTGCCCGTTTCTGTCTGTTCTAAGTAAGCAGCTTACTTGTCTTCCAGTTCACGCGACCATTGGCCAAGCGAAGCAAGACCATTCATATGCGCCCGCTTATAGAAGGCCGCTTGAGCGGCTGGGATATTCTCTTCCTTGCCAGACCAAGCCTTTTGCGGGGCGGCTTGTAGCGCACGACCGTAGGAGAATGTCAGGTTCCAAGGCAAAGCATGCATGGCGTTCATGGCGTTCAAATGCGCGGTCGCATCGATATCGGACTGGCCGCCTGACAGGAAGGCAATGCCGGTCACGGTGGAAGGAACCGTGTTCTTCAAGCACTGAACCGTCTTTTCAGCCACTTCATCAACGCCAGCTTGGACCTTCGCCTTGCGACCCGCGATCACCATGTTCGGTTTCAAAACGATGCCTTCCAATTGCACCCGCATTTCATACAAGGCCTGGAACGTGCTCTTCAGAACATATTCGGTCACTTCAAAGCAGCGATTGATATCGTGATCGAGATCCATCAGGACTTCGGGTTCTACAATCGGCACAATATTTTCTTCTTGGCACATGGCGGCGTAGCGCGCCAACGCGTGGGCATTGGCCTTGACCGAGCCAGCACTTGGGCGACGCGCGTCAATGTCAATCACCGCGCGCCACTTCGCGAAGCGAGCCCCGTGGACATAATAGTCGCGCAGACGATCGCGGAGATTGTCCAAGCCATCGGTTACGCGCTCGCCCGGGAAAAAGGGCATTTCGCGAGGACCCATATCGACCTTAATGCCTGGGATGGCACCATGCGACTTAATAATATCGACCAAACGCGACTCATCGCGGGCAAACTGACGAATGGTCTCATCATACAGGATCACGCCCGAGATATGATCCTTCATCGCTTTCTCTGACCGGAACAACAATTCGCGATAATCGCGACGTGTATTTGGGGTGGACTCAACGCCGATCGCGTCAAAGCGCGAGCGAATGGTGGCGGTGCTCTCATCCGCTGCCAAAATGCCCTTACCGGGTGCGACCATCGCTTTGGCGGTCGCGACGAGTTGATCGAGATTCATAACAGTCCTCTTGGATATATAGTTGGGTTAGGATGGGTGTTTAAGGGCTTCGACGCCCGGCAGTGCTTTGCCTTCCATCCATTCGAGGAAGGCTCCGCCAGCGGTGGAAACAAAAGTGAAGTCGGCAGCCACTTTGGCCTGATTGAGAGCAGAGACGGTATCGCCACCGCCCGCGACTGCGACGAGGCGTCCAGAATGGGCCAAGGCTGCCGCAGTGCGGGCGGCTTCCATGGTGCCAATATCAAAAGGCGGCAGCTCAAACGCGCCCAAGGGACCATTCCAGACCAATGTCTTGGCGGTCTCCAAAGCAGCGGCCAATGCGGCTACTGATTTTGGCCCGGCATCCAAGATCATCTCTTGATCCTTCACATCATCTATCTCACAGGTCCGATGTGGGGCATGGGCGGCAAAAGCCTCAGCGACCACAACATCGGTCGGCAGCAGGATTTGGCACTTATTCGCCGCAGCCTGCGCCTCAATGGCGCGAGCTGTGTCTAAAAGGTCATGCTCACACAAGGACTTACCGACATGGGCCCCGCGCGATGCCAGAAATGTATTCGCCATACCCCCGCCTACGGCTAAGATATCCACCCGCGAGACAAGGTTTTGAAGAAGGTCAATTTTGCTAGAAACCTTGGCCCCGCCAACAACGGCCATCACCGGATGGGTTGGGTTGCCAAGTGCCTTATCCAGATAATCAAGCTCATGGGCCATCGACAGGCCGGGATAGGCGGGCAGCAAGTGCGCTATGGCTTCAGTTGATGCATGGGCCCGATGCGCCGCTGAAAAGGCATCATTAACATAGACATCGGCCAGACGCGCAAAGCCCTTGGCAAGCACTGGGTCATTCTTCTCTTCGCCGGGTTGAAAACGGGTGTTCTCGAGCAAGAGCACATCGCCCGAATTCAGGTTAGCTACAGCAGCCTCGGCAACAGGGCCAACGCAATCGGCGGCAAATGCAACCTTTTTATCCAACAGTGCCGCTAATGCGGGTACAATTGGTGCCAGCGACATATTTGGAACGACTTTACCCTTTGGCCGATCAAAATGGGCGGCGAGAATGACTTTCGCGCCTTTCTCGATCAATAGCTGTATCGTCGGAACAGCTGCGCGCAGGCGCGTGTCGTCGGTGATCACACCGTCTTGCATTGGGACATTGAAATCGACGCGTACAAAGGCGCGCTTGCCCTGAAGATCCGCGGTCTTTAGCGATAGAAAAGTCATTTTCACCCTATCAGTGCGTGAAGTGCCGCACCAAAACCAAATCCAACACCATGCACGAGCACGATCAGTCCCAAGGCCAAGGCCAAAGTACCGAGCGTTTGCGGCAAACTCGCACGAACCATGCCAGCCACCCGATGCCGGTGCACAAAGGCCCACCAGATCATCGCCACCCCCATCATCACCGGGGCCGCCCACCAAGACACCCCAAACAAGGCGAGGAGGATGGTGGTTGAGGCAAGACCTGCCTCAACCAGCCCATTGATGAAGCGCGACGGTGCCAAGTCAGACTTAGCTTCAGTCACGTCCATCAAATCAATTTGGCCATGGCGATGGCAGTGTCGCTCATACGGGTCGAGAAACCCCACTCATTATCGTACCAAGACAGGATGCGCACCAGCGTACCGTCCATCACTTTGGTTTGATCC
>CALRLV020000115.1:0-8610 GCA_943368895.1 Ferrovibrio terrae | reverse complement strand
TCGCTTGGTTAGCTTCAATACCTTGACCTATTTGCGAGAAGATCCAGACTTCGACGCTTGGTTCGGGAAGCATTACCGCTTTGACAAGCCATTGGGCTATCGCCAATTTGCGTGGCGCCTCAAGGGCGAGCGGCCGCACGACCAACCGTGTGAACGCAATCCCTAAACATTAGTTCCGCACGGCCTGCCAAAGCTTGTGTCCTGCGTGAATGATACGGATCGTCTCATCCCATAAGCCAAAGGTTTCGATGGTTTCGAGGGCGACAAAGCGCGCTTCGCTGGCGTCATCGCCTGCTGCGACGGGGCCGGAGAGATAACGTGCCACATAGTCGATCAATACATAATGGCGGGTGACATCGCCGCTATTGCGGCTCGTGAAGATCCCGTCCACCACATCGATCAGGCCGATGATTTCGGCTGTAACCCCGGTTTCTTCCATCAGTTCGCGCACCGCAGCGTCCACCGCTTTTTCACCCCACTCCAGCTTGCCGCCAGGCATTGACCATTCGCCTTGTCGCGGCGGGTTGCCGCGTCGGATCAAAAGGACTTGGCCATCGTCATTGAAACAGACGATGCCAACCGCAGGGATGGGAACAGGTTTGGCTTCCAGGGTCATGGCTTTGTGCTAGCATGGAAGCCATGTGTGGACGATATGCCGTAACATTGCCGCCAGATGCGATGGCGACCCTGTTTGGGTCGGCTGATCGGCCGAACTTGGCACCGCGCTGGAATGTAGCCCCAACCCAGCTTGCCCCCATGGTGGCTATTGGTCAGGCTGGCGACACCCGTATCTTACAAGCGCGCTGGGGCCTGCGTCCGGCTTGGATGGCAAAAGACCCACCAACAGGGCCCTTGTTCAACGCCCGTGGCGAGACTTTGGCCGATAAACCCAGCTTCCGGACCGCCTTTGCCCGCAAGCGCTGCCTGATCCCTGCCGATGGCTTTTATGAATGGAAGCGCGATGGCAAGCTGCGAACGCCGTATTTTATCGCGCGGCCAGATGCGAGGACGGTTGCCTTTGCTGGCCTATGGGAGGCTGCCAAGGACGAAGACGGCGGGCTTCTCCTCTCGATGAGCATTGTCACCACCGCCGCGCGGGAGAGCTTTAAGGCATTGCACAACCGCTTCCCCGTGGTGATTGAACCCGATCACTGGCGCACATGGCTGACCGCAAGCACTCCGCCCGACACGCTCAAACAATTGCTCGTGCCACCGCCCGATGGCGTGATGGTACCGCGCCAAGTCAGCGATCGGGTCAATAAGGTAAGTCATGATGATGCGGAGTGCCTGAAACCGATTGACTGAAACTTTTGGTTAGTGAGCAAGATTTTGGGGAAGACAAGTTTACAAAAATAGAGTTAGACTTTGACTTAGAAGTTTGGAATCGGACCGGATTTTCCAGCCCATCCAACCCTGCGTGCGGCGCTTTAAAGACGAGGGCATTGTGATGAGTGTTGAAGTTCAACCGCTTCCCGGGCCATCCGGTATGGGCGAACACCCCAAGATTACAAAGGATGTCTGGTTCCTTTTATTGGTTGTTGGCACCGCTTTCATGGCCAGCCGGTATGACTTCCAACTCTCCACCTTGGCCTTGCCGCAATTCCAACAAGCCTTCGGCTATGATGATCAGACGTCTGTCTTGATCGGCACGATTGCCAAAGTCGGCGCGATTCCGGCGGTGATGTTGACCTTGATGGCAGACCGGATTGGCCGCAAACCGCTCTTCCTGCTACCGATCTTGGGCTTCTCCGCGTCGGCACTTTTGACGGCATTGGCGCAAAACCCCGTGATGCTGGCCTCTGGCCTGTTCTTCACGCGCTTGTTCACCATGGTGGACGAGCTTTTGGCGGTGGTGCTTCTGGCGGAGGCGGCCCCACCTCAAGCCCGAGCTTGGATGTTGGGGCTTTTGTCTCTGCTTGGCGCGTCTGGCGACGGTATTGCGTTGGCGGCCTATGGAAATTTTGCCGATCAGCCAGATGCGTGGCGATGGATGTATGCAGCAGGGGCCGTGCCTGCGGTTTTGTCCATCATCTGGCGGCTCGCGCTTCCCGAAAGCGCGGCCTTTGTCGCGGCCAAGCAAGCCAATCAAGCCGATCAATTTGCGTTAATCCGCGCCAATCGTCGGCCCGTGATCTTGATTGGGATTGCTTATTTTCTGTTTTGGCTGCCGATTTCGCCCGCTCTCTCCTATAATTCGCAATATCTGCAGTCCGTTGCAAAATGGGAGCCAGGACAAGTTGCTCTGGTCTCCTTTGCGGCCGGGATGATTGGTCTTGTCGGAACCTTCCTTGGCGGCCGCTTGGCGGATCGCTTTGGGCGCAAGCCTGTGGCTTTGGTTGCCACACTGGTCTGCGTCGTTGGCCTTTCAGGTGTATATCTCAACAGCCAATTCGGATTTGTGGGTGCAGCCCTTAGCGTCGGCTACATGGCGTGGTTTGCGGCCTCGGTGGCCTTGCGCGCAACCATGACCGAACTCATTCCCACCAAGGCGCGGGCGACTGTTGCCGGCACGTCTGAGATCGGGGCTAGCAGTGGCGCGATTTTGGGCGGCAGCTTGGTTGCCTTCCTCATCCCCGTCCTTGGTGGCCTCGGCCACGCCTTGTTTGCGATGATGCCGCTGGTAGTTCTAGCCCTTGTCGCCATCGCCTTTTTGCCCGAAACCAAGGGCCGGGTGCTGGGCGAAGGCGAAGAAGTGGGCGAGACCAAAGCTTAGCGGTCGAGGAAGTCTTTTGCCAAATCCACGGTGCTATGCTGGCCAACTGCGTTGCCACATGTGCTTGACCAAGCTTGCCATGCGGCCCGTCCTTGGTCGCGCAAGCCGGTCAAAAAGTCCCAGTCGGTGGTGAACTTACTGGCTGCACCCAAGCCTTTGAGCGCATCGTCTGCCTTGATCGCATGGACTTTCACGTCGCGATAGCGGTCCTTCAACTTATCGCCCATCTCCTCATCCTCCAGCAAGCGCTGGACAAAGGCGATGGCGCGCAATTCCGCGATCAGACTGGCGTTAAAGGTGATCTCATTCAGGCGGTCCATAATGGCCGCGCTGGTCTTTGGCACGGTGTCGAGCGTCTGTGGGTTCAGCGCACAGAGCAGCACGTCATCGGGCAGGCCGACCTCATAGAAGAGTGGCCACAGCGCAGGATTGGCCATGTAGCCGCCGTCCCAATAGGATTCGCCATCGACTTCCACCGCTTGGAACAAATAGGGCAGGCAGGCCGAAGCCAAGGTCACATCGGCTGAGACTTCATGGGTGCGAAACACTTTCGCCCGCCCACTCTTCACATTTGTGGCGGCGATAAACAGCTTAAAGGGTGGGCTCTTCACCAGCCCTTCAAAGTCAACCACATCCTGAAGAGTGTCACGCAACGGGTTGAAATTCCATGGATTAAACTCATAGGGGCTAGCGACACTTGTCAGCGCATCAAACCATTGAAAGCTTGCCGCTTTAAACAATCCAAACGGGTCAAACGCTTTGCGAATGGCGTTCAGGCTGACTGGGCTGAAGGGGCCGCGGGCTGCGCTGATCTTCTCCCAAAACCGCTTGAGTGCGTCGCGCGCACCCGAATTCCCACCCGTCCGCAGGCCATCGGCACAGACAACCGCATTCATCGCCCCCGCACTCGTGGCCGTGATAGCGGCAATATCAAATCGGCCTTCTTCCAATAGGGCATCCAAAATCCCCCATGCAAAGGCCCCGTGCGAGCCGCCACCTTGCAATGCGATATTGAGGGCAGGTTTGACCATGTGCCTCAGCCCACCTTGCCCGGCGGTTGTGGGCGCGAGAACACCCAAGTGTCGGGCTTGGAGCTTGCCTCGTCAAAGCGATAGCCATCCCTGTCAAAAGCCTGGATGCCTTCGGGGTCGGTAATGCGGTTTTCAATGCAGAAGCGCGCCATCGCGCCGCGCGCCCGCTTGGCATAGAAACTCAAGACTCGGGCCTCGCCATCCTTAATCTCTTTAAAGTTCGCCGTGATGACGCGTGCTTTCAAAGCCTTCTTCGAGACCGCACTGAAATATTCGGTAGAGGCAAGGTTTAGGACGATGGGGGCAGGCTGGTCCACCAAGTCAGCATTGATCGCCTTGGACAATCGGTCGCCCCAGAAATCATACAAGCTATCGCCGCGCTTTGTTTTTAGCCGCGTGCCCATCTCCAAACGGTAGGGCGCGATCACATCGAGCGGGCGTAATAGGCCATAAAGGCCTGATAGGATGCGCACATGATCTTGCGCCCAATTGAGGTCTTCCGCACTCAAATCGCGCGCCTGTAGGCCCTGATAGACATCGCCATTGAAGGCAAGAGCTGCTTGCAACACATCTGGACCATCGAGGGCCGGATCAAACGCTTGAAAGCGCTGGTAATTCAGCTCTGCCAGATTGTCAGACAAATGCATCAGCTTGGCGATTTCAGCTCGCTTCAGCTTGGCGGTTACTTTGGCCAGTGCCGCAATATCGGCTTCCAAG
Organism: Ferrovibrio terrae; assembly: GCA_943368895.1. Lineage (GTDB taxonomy): Bacteria > Pseudomonadota > Alphaproteobacteria > Caulobacterales > Aquidulcibacteraceae > Aquidulcibacter. The sequence continues at coordinate 4,149 of CALRLV020000115.1, read as the reverse complement.
CGCGGCTTGGTGGCGGGCAGCTCTGGCGCGACCGGCTCATAATTTAGGTTTTTGGCAGGGGAGAGAAGAATCAGCATCCCTTTAAAATAGGGACGCTTGGGCGAGGGGGCAATGCATGATGACCGCCCCCTGCAGGGTGTTGATTGGCCGATTGGCTGCTTAGAAAGCGCGCTTGCCCGTAATGGTCTCGGCGAACATTTTAAAGTCGCCCATCAGGCTCCAAGCAGGATAAGTAAAGGTGGCGGGCTTATTCTTCTCGAAGAAGAAATGTCCAATCCAAGCAAAGCCATAGCCGACGATTGGGGCCGCAACTAGATATTCAAAGCCACCCACAACGCCCCAAAGGACGACATTGAGCAAACACAAGCAGACAAGGCCTGTACCTACGATATGCAGGCGGCGGCTGATCACGTTTTGGTGCTCAGACAGATAAAAGGGGTAAAACTCCTCAAAGCTCTCAAAGCGGGCAGGGGTGGAGCCCATATTTGAAGCTGGAGCATCGGTCGGGGCGGTGGTGGCGTGTTCGTCGGTCATGCTGTGCATGTGTGGTCGCCCACTCAGAAGCGCAAGGGCCAATTCGGGTATTTGGGGAAAAAATTATTGGGGGCGGTCCCTAAACCTTTTGCCGCACCACCCGCACGTTACAGCCCAGCGCTGTCTCCACGGGCACAAGGGCCTCGGGCGCCAATTTGCCTAAGCCGGCATTGGTCGCAACCAAGGTAAAGCGGGCAAAAGCGGCGGCGGGCTGATAGATAAGCGCGTTCAGATTGGTTGACCCGCCGCAACAGCTTGCCACCACGGCAAGATCTTCAAACTCGGTCTCAGCCGCTTGATCCATCGCGCCTTCCCACCAAGTTTGCGCGTCCTTGCCACAGAGCGGGCAGGTGATGGCCTCAAAGGCTTCGCCTGCATCGATGAAGCGCACATCGTCAAACATGTCATAGGTGACTTCATCCGCACGCGGCAACAAAGCCTCTAGCGCGTCCGCGCCAGCTTCGGCTTGCTCTTCGCTCGGAACATAGGTGGGATCGGTCGGGATCAGGATCAGAAAGTCGAGTGATTTCATCTAGCTGGCCATCGCCGCTTTCACGGCGTCTAAACCAGCCGAAGCTGCATCTGCGGTTGGCGCGCCCCCTTGGGCAAAGTCAGGCTTGCCACCGCCACCTTGCCCGCCCATGGCGAGCACGGCGGCCTTGACCAGATCCACCGCGCTGACGCTGGCAATAGTGCTGGCCACCGCAATCGCGGCTTTACCATCAGCTGCTGCCACATAGGCGACCACGCCATTACCCAGTTTCTGTATCGCCTCATTGACCATGGGGCGCAAATCTTTCGCGCCAATGCCGTCGAGGACACGGGCGTCCAGCTTCACACCATTGATCTCCTCAATCGCGGCGGCAGCCCCACCGCCACCACCCAGAGCAAGCTTTTGCTTGGCGTCAGTCAATTCTTTTTCAAGCCGCTTGCGGTCGGCAATCATAGCCTCGATCCGCGCGGGCAGATCGGGTAATTGCGCCTTAAGAGGTTCTGCCGCGGCGCGCGCAATGGCGGCCTCGGCTTTGAGGTGATCGAGCGCGGCTTGGCCAGTGGCGGCCTCAATCCGGCGTACGCCTGCAGCAACCGCGCCTTCTGAGACGATTACGAAACTGCCGATGTCACCGGTACGGCCGACATGGGTGCCGCCGCATAACTCCACCGAATAGGATTTGGGCGCGTGGCTAAGGTTACGGCCCATGGCCAACACGCGTACTTCGTCGCCATATTTCTCGCCAAACAGCGCCATCGCGCCCTCGGCAATGGCTTCATCCGGCGTCATCAAACGGGTGGAGGCCTCGGTATTTTGCCGCACGACGGCGTTGACCTCGGCCTCAATGGCATCAATCTCGGCCCGCGACAGGCCTGCACCATGAGCAAAGTCAAAGCGCAAGCGGTCGGCTTCCACCAGCGAGCCCTTTTGCGTGACATGCGGACCCAATACGTTTTGCAGGGCGGCATGCATCAAGTGCGTGGCGCTGTGGTTGGCGCGGATGGCGTTGCGGCGGGCGCTGTCGATGGTTAGCAGAGCGGCATCGCCGACTTTGACGGCACCCTGCACCAGTCTGCCCTTATGGCTATGGATGGCCCCAGCGCGCTTTAAGGTGTCTTCGACTTCGAAGACGGCCCCATTATCAAACCGGATCATGCCTTGATCGCCCGCTTGACCACCGCTTTCGGCATAGAAGGGGGTTTGGTTAAATACGATCTCGCCGCTTTCGCCCTCGGATAAGGCGTCAGTTTTGGCCCCTCCCACAACGATGGCTGCCAATTGGCCGCTGGCTTCACTCTGGCTATAGCCCAAGAATTCGCTGCCACCTTGTTCGTCTTTTAAGGTCAACCAAATGGCATCGGTGCCTGCTTCGCCACTTCCGGCCCAAGCCGCACGTGCGAGTGCCTTTTGCTCGTCCATAGCGGCATTAAAGCCCGTCATATCAACGCCAATGCCACGTGCGCGCAGGACGTCTTGGGTCAGATCGACCGGGAAGCCATAGGTGTCGTAGAGCTGGAAGGCAGCCTTGCCCGATAATTCCTGGCCTTTGGACAGGCCTGCGCTTTCTTCCTCAAGCAAGGACAGACCGCGACCCAAAGTACGCCGGAAGCGGACTTCTTCTTGTTCCAGCGTCGAGGTGATGAAGGCTTCAGCGCGTCGCAGCTCGGAATAAGCGCCGCCCATTTCTTGAATCAGAACCGGGGCCAAGCGGTGCAGCAATGGCTCACTGGCACCTAACATATGCGCATGGCGCATGGCGCGGCGCATGATGCGGCGCAGCACATAACCGCGCCCTTCATTGGAAGGCGTCACGCCATCGGCGATCAGGAAGCTGGAGGCGCGAATATGGTCGGCAATCACGCGGTGGCTGGCGCGCTTGTCGCCCTCTGCCTTAACCCCGGTCAGATTTTCAGACGCCGCAATCAGGGTCTTAAACAGGTCGATGTCATAATTGTCGTGCACGCCTTGGAGAACGGCGGAGACCCGCTCCAGCCCCATGCCTGTATCGATGCTGGGCTTGGGAAGGCTGGTTTGGCTGCCATCGGCATGGCGCTCAAACTGCATGAAGACGAGGTTCCAGATCTCAATCCAGCGGTCGCCATCTTCTTCCGCGCTGCCCGGCACGCCGCCCCAAATATGGTCGCCATGGTCATAGAAGATTTCGCTGCACGGCCCGCAGGGGCCCGTGTCGCCCATCGACCAGAAATTATCGCTGGTTGGGATGGAAATGATGCGATCGTCGGAAAGGCCTGCAATCTTGCGCCACAGGGCACGGGCTTCATCATCGGTGTGATAGACCGTGACAATCAGTTTCGATGGATCAATGCCAAAATCCTTGGTCAGTAATTCCCACGCATGGCTGATCGCATCTTCTTTGAAATAATCGCCGAACGAGAAATTGCCCAGCATTTCAAAGAAAGTGTGGTGGCGTGCCGTATAGCCGACATTGTCGAGGTCATTGTGCTTACCACCAGCGCGTACGCACTTTTGGCTGGTAGCGGCACGTGGCGGTTGGGGCGGGTTTTCGGCCCCCGTGAACACGTTTTTGAACTGCACCATGCCGGCATTGGTGAACATCAAGGTCGGGTCATTATGCGGCACCAGTGGGCTGGACGCCATGACGGTGTGGCCCTTGGATTTGAAAAAGTCCAAAAACGCAGTGCGAATGTCGTTAACGCTAGCCATAACTTCCCGTCCAGGCACCTGACGTGCCGCTTAGAATTGTGTTGGCAAATCTATAGGCAGCCATGGCCTGAACGCCAAGTGGCTGACGCGATGGATTGCAGGGGGCAGGCTTTGGAAGAGTGCGCTGTGTGAGCCTAATGGAGAATTCAAACAGCATAATGGGCCCCAGCCAGAGCTGGAGCCCATGTCGCTTAGGCATGTTTCCGCGAATTAGAACTCGTACGAGAAGCCGATCCGAACGGCGCGCGGTGCTTGGTAGGAGTTTGGCGCGCGGTAGAATGGGTCTGGCGTTCCACCCGAGTCATTCCCGAACTCATTAAAGTCGACGGCTTCTTGGCTATCTAGAAGATTGAAGACATCCAGTCGCAGAGTTGTTTCTCCGAACTTGAGGAAGTCCAACTTGTAAGCAAGGGAAACATCTAGGTTGGTTGTCCAAT
>CALRLV020000114.1:0-8671 GCA_943368895.1 Ferrovibrio terrae | reverse complement strand
GCGGCGTCAGGTCTGACAGGTTGGGCAATAAAAGCTGGATCGCCCCGACTGAACAGTCCGTTGGATCGGCTCATGCGGCGTGCCGACGGCCGGGCTGCGCGGGCAGGGCAGCCCTTCGCGGCCATATACGTCGAACCTTTCTTGAAAACCACCCAGCGAGCCATCGGCTGCGGCAAAATCCTTTAACGTCGATCCACCCGCCTCGATGGCTTCGATCAACACCGCCCGTATCGCGTCCGTGAGGGCCGCTATCTCGGCCGCAGTCAATGTATTGGAAAGGCGCATCGGGCTGATCTGGGCACGAAACAGCGCCTCACACACATAAATATTGCCGAGGCCCGCAACATTGCCTTGATCGAGCAAAGCCGACTTAATGGGCGTCTTCTTGTTCGCTAAAGCGTGCGCCAAGTGCGCCGCCGAAAAGTGATTGCCCAAGGGCTCTGGCCCCATGGTCGCAAAATGCTTTGATTGATCCAGGCTTGCTGTTGGCACAATGTCCATAAAGCCAAACCGTCGCGGGTCATTATAAATGACTTTCGCACCGGTCCCGACATGTAGCACGACGTGATCATGCTTAGGGTCTGCGCCCGTATCATAGGCATAGTCGTCAAAGGCCAACACGCCGCGCTCATCGACAATCGAGAACCGCCCCGACATACCTAAATGCATGATGAGGGCTTCTTCGGTGCTGAGATAGGCAATCAGATATTTTGCGCGGCGATCAAGGCTTGTGACGGTCACACCTTCCAACCGCTCGACAAAACGGGGAGGAAAGGCAAAGCGCAGGTCTGGGCGGCGCGCTTCAACGCGAACCAAGGTTTGGCCCTTCAAGGTGGGCTCAAGGCCCCGTCTGACGGTTTCGACTTCGGGTAATTCAGGCATAATGACGCACTAGTAGATATGGCGGACAAGAGTGCAAGGCGCTATGTCGGTAATATGACTGACTCCAAGACTGCTTCCTTCGGTTTTCAAGATGTGCCTGCACATGAGAAGGCCTCTCGCGTGCGCGGTGTGTTTGACGCTGTCGCCAGCCGCTATGATTTGATGAATGATCTGATGAGTGCCGGGATGCACCGGGCTTGGAAAGATGCCGTGGCGGCGCGATTGAACCCGCGCCCGGGTGAACGCATTTTGGATCTCGCAGGCGGCACGGGCGATTTGGCGCGGCGCTTTAAGGCTTTGGCCGATGCGGCGCGCACCCGCTCAGGCGGTCCACCCTCTGAGATCATCGTCGTCGACATCAATGCTGAGATGATTGCCGCGGGGCGCGAACGTGGCTTGGATGGGCTTGGATGGGCTGTGGGCGATGCAGAAGCCTTGCCATTTCCTGACAATTCGGCCGATGGCTATGTCATTTCTTACGGCATTCGCAATGTGACCGACATCCCCAAGGCCTTGCGCGAAGCCTACCGCGTGCTGAAGCCCGGTGGTCGTTTCTATTGTCTCGAATTTTCTAAGCCCACCACAGGCGCGCTGGAAGCCTTTTATGATGCCTGGTCGTTCAAAGCGATCCCACCGATTGGCAAGGCCGTGACAGGGGATGCAGAGCCCTATCAATATTTGGTCGAAAGCATTCGTCGCTTCCCCGACCAAGAAACCTTTGCCGCGATGATCCGCGATGCTGGATTTAGGCGCGTTGAATACACCAATTTCTCCGGCGGCATCACCGCTTTGCATGGGGGCTGGAAGGTGTGATTGATGCGCTCATGCGGTTGATGCGGGCCGCTTGGACTTTGGGGCGCTATGACGCGATCCTGCCGCGAGAATATTATGACTTATTGCCCTTGCCCGCCCGCATGGTAGGCCGTGTCCTGCGCTTGGGCTCGCGCCATATCAGCGGCGACCCCGGCACGCGGATGGCGACCGCTTTGGAGAAGCTTGGCCCAGCTTGGATCAAATTTGGCCAGCTTTTGGCCACCCGACCCGATATTGTTGGCGATAAAGCTGCTGAAGGGCTGTCGCGCCTTAAAGATCGGCTGGAGCCTTTCTCGCAGTCCATTGCCGTGCAAAGCCTCGATAGCGCATTCGGCGAGAAGCGTGCGGCCTTGTTCCCAGACTTGGGTCCGGTAATCGCCGCAGCCTCGGTCGCCCAAGTTCATCAGATGATGTTGGCGGGCGGTCGCAAAGTCGCAGTCAAGCTGCTCCGGCCCGGCATTGAAAAGGAAATCGCGGCCGAGGGCAAAGCTATGGCGCTTGCAGCTAAGCTTGTGCAAGTCCTTGTCCCTGGGTCTCGCCGCCTTGAGCCAGTCGCCTTTGTTGCTACGATACGAACGGCGCTGGAGAAAGAGCTCGACCTGCGCCGTGAGGCAGGGGCTGGTGATGCCTTTGGCGAGATCGTTGCCGCCGATGGCTATTTGAAAGTACCCAGCATTGATTGGGAACGCACAGCACGCCGAGTCCTGACCACGTCCTGGGTTGAAGGCATCCCTTTGACGAAGCCTGGTGCTTTGGATGGGGCGGACCGGGCTAAGCTTGCTAATGCCGTAACGTGCGGCTTTCTGGCGGCAGCCTTAGACCATGGCGTCTTTCATGCGGACATGCATGAGGGCAACCTCATTCTGGGTACGGACGGTGCGCTTTGGGCTGTCGACTTTGGCATTATGGGCCGGATCGGTATGGCCGAGCGCCGCTATCTGGCTGAAATCCTTTTCGCCTTCTTGCGGCGCGATTATCGCCGTGCTGCCGCCGTCCATATTGAGGCAGGCTATGTATCTGCCGAACATGATGAAGGCGAATTCGCTCATGCGCTGCGCTCTGTCGGAGAGCCGATTTGGGGCAGGCCAGCGCGCGAAGTCTCTATGGGCCGTGTGCTGACGCAATTATTCGATGTGACGGAGCAATTTGGCATGCATATGCGTCCTGAACTGGTGTTGTTGCAGAAAACCATGGTGCAAGTCGAAGGTGTCGCCCGCAATATCGACCCCGATCATGATATTTGGGAGGCTTCGCGTCCGGTGGTGGAGCGCTTTATGCAGACCGAATTGGGTCCAGAAGGCGTCACCCGCCAAATGTTTGCCGACGTTTCCAATGCGCTTGCTACCGCTCGCAAGCTACCGCAATTGGTTGCCCGCATTGAAAAGCTGGTGGAACGGGCAGAGCAAGGCAAGCGGTAGGTGGTAAGGCCGTAAATCAGGCCCCGTTTCAGGCTTGATTGATCCGCGCGCGCGGTTTAGCATTTTGTTATGACAAATTCCGTGACGTCCAACGCCCCCGCCACCGATGCCTTCTGGATGCCCTTTACGGCCAACCGCCGCTTTAAAGCGGGGCCTCGCCTCTTGGTTTCAGCCTCGGGCATGTTTTATCGAAGTCACGACGACCGTGAGATCCTCGACGGGACCGCGGGTCTGTGGACGGTTAATGCGGGTCATGGTCGTCAAGAGATTGTCGATGCGGTGGCACGCCAGATGGCAACTTTGGATTATGCACCGACTTTCCAAATGGGCCATCCGATTGCCTTTGAGTTTGCCGAACGTTTGGCGACAATCGCACCCGATGGGTTTGACCGCGTGTTTTTCACCAATTCGGGTTCCGAAAGTGTCGAGACGGCGCTGAAGATTGCTTTGGGCTATCATTATGCCCGGGGTGATCACCGCCGGACACGCTTGATTGGGCGTGAGCGGGGCTATCACGGGACGAATTTCGGCGGCATTTCGGTGGGCGGTATCGTCACCAATCGCCGCGTTTTTGGCCCGGGCCTGCCGGGGGTGGACCATTTGCCCCATACACATGGCTTGCCCGAAAACGTCTTTGCTCAAGGCCAGCCGCCCCAAGGCGCGCATCTGGCCAAGGAATTGGACCGGATCGCGGCGCTGCATGGACCCGAGACGATTGCGGCGGTGATTGTAGAGCCTGTTGCAGGCTCTACAGGCGTCTTGATCCCGCCTGTGGGCTATTTGGAAGAATTGCGCGCAGCCTGTGACCGGGTCGGCTGCCTCTTGATTTTTGATGAGGTCATCACAGGCTATGGTCGGTTGGGCAAGGCGTTTGCCACTCAAGCTTTGGGCGTACGGCCAGACCTGATATGTACCGCCAAAGGCATTAATAATGGCGCTCTGCCCATGGGGGCCGTCTTTGCCCGCCGCGAGGTCCATGATGCTTATATGACGGGTCCGGAAAATTTGATTGAGCTCTTCCACGGCTATACGTGCTCCGGCCACCCAGCTGCTTGCGCGGCAGGGCTTGCCACCATGGACATTATGGAACGCGAAGGCCTGATGACGCGTGCGGCCGACATCGCGCCCTATTGGCAGAAGCGCTTACACGAACTCAAAGGTGCCCCCCATGTCGTGGATATACGTAATCTGGGCCTGATCGGCGGGATTGAACTCAGCCCACGCGATGGTGTGGTGGGCGCACGTGGCTATGATGTCTTCATCAAAGCCTATGAGGCCGGAGCTTTGATCCGTGTTACGGGCGACATCATCGCCTTGTCGCCGCCCTTAATCATTGAAGAGAGCCACATCGACCGTTTGGTCGATACAATCGGCGAGGCTCTGCACGCGGTGGACTAGGGGCACCACATCCCTCGCATTCCATTTACTTGACCTTTTGGCCCTGCGCTCATACCTAAGCGACATGACCGCACGCCCTATTCTCACCGTTCCGAACCCAATTCTGAAGCAAATCTCCACCCCCGTAGCGGCAGTGGATGATGCCATTCGTGCTTTGATGGATGACATGCTCGACAGCATGTATGAAGCCAAGGGCATTGGTTTGGCCGCTGTTCAAATTGGTGAGCCAGTCCGTGTGATCGTGATGGACCTAGAATGGGGCAAGGCCGATGCGCCAGACCATCGCGCGCCGCGCTTTTTCGTGAATCCGGAGATCATCTGGCGCAGTGACGACTTAGCCCCTTACGAAGAAGGCTGTTTATCGGTCCCCGAATATTATGATGACGTCGAGCGGCCAGCCAAAGTGCGCTTGCGCTACCTCAATCGTGACAATGAACTGGTGGAAGAAGATGCTGACGGCATGTTTGCCACCTGTATCCAGCATGAAATGGACCATTTGGAAGGTATTTTGTTCATCGACCATCTCTCGCGTCTGCGCAGGGACCGTGCCTTGGCCAAAGTGAAGAAGATTAAACGGGCTGCGTAGGCCCAACGTGACCTCGCCTTCGCCCCTGCGCCTGATCTTCATGGGCTCACCCGATTTTGCGGTGCCGACTTTGGTTGCCTTGGTTGAGGCTGGCCACGATATCGTCTGCGTCTATTCCCAGCCGCCCAAGCCCGCCGGACGCGGTAAAGCACTGCGGCCCACAGCGGTGCATGCTTGGGCAGAAGCCCGAGGCCTGCTCGTGCGTACGCCGGCAAGCCTAAAGGGCGCAGAGGCGCAGGCCGAGTTTGCCGCTCTGAACGCTGATGCCGCGATCGTGGTTGCCTATGGTCTGATCCTGCCGAAGGCGGTGTTGGAGGCAACCCGATTGGGCTGTTTTAATCTACACGGCTCCCTCCTGCCGCGCTGGCGCGGTGCCGCACCCATGCAACGCGCGATCGAAGCCGGAGACCGCGAGACCGGCGTGCAAGTCATGGCGATGGAGATCGGTCTGGATACAGGCGGGATTTATGCCACCGCCCGCACGCCAATTACGATAGAGGACACCACGGGCACCTTACATGACCGTTTGGCCAGCCTCGGCGCGGCGCTGATGGTTGAGAGCCTGCCCCAGATCGCTGCTGGTGCTTTGCCATGCGTCGCGCAAGCCGAAGAGGGCATCACCTATGCCGCCAAGATTGACCGGGCAGAGACCAAGATCGATTGGACAAAACCTGCTGAGGTCCTAGACTGCGCCATTCGTGCCTTTGCGCCCTTTCCCGGCGCTTGGTGCCAATTGCCCGATGGGGCCCGTGCCAAAATCCTTTTATGCCAAGCGGAAACCGGTGAGGGCGCGCCCGGAACCGTGCTGGATGATCGCTTATTGATCGCCTGCGGACACGGAGCTTTGCGCCTTTTGAAAATCCAGCGCGAAGGCAAAGGGGCGTTGGACGCACCTGAGTTCTTGCGTGGTAATCCCGTTTTAGTCGGTGCCATCCTGTCCTAAGGCCCAAGTTCAAAAAACAAGTTGCAAGGCGCAAAAATCGTACTTAGGCTGTGCGATATTCATGTCGTTTGTACCTATGGGTTTTGATCAATTTGGGGGCAAGTATGGTTTCACGCGTTCAACGACTTTTATTGGGCGTCACGTTCTTAGCGTTCAGCATGGGGCCTGCATGGGCTGACTCTGCGCCTGCCGTTTCCACAGATCCGATGGTAGCCTATCGCGCCTATGACCAAGCGGTTGCTGAGGGTAAATTGTCTGAGGCTGCTGTTCATGCCCAAACGGCTTGGAAGAATGCTGAAGCCGCTTGGGGGCCAACCAATCCCAACACCGCCGGGTTGGCCTTCAATGCCGCTTGGTCGCTGGCGCTGGTCGGCAAGGCACCGGAAGGCATGGACGCGGCAAAGCGCGCCGTTGAACTCGCTGATGTCGGGGCCAAAGCCTATAAAGCCTCTGAAGCGCATTTCTTATTAGCCTTTGCCGAGATGCGGGCCGCACCGGATCGACAAAAACTTCAAAAGGCGGAGGCTTTGGATGTTGCTGCGAAAGCGGTGGAGGGATCTTGGGGCGACACGCTGATTGTGGATGCCTTGGTTGAATCCTCCATCCTCTTGTCGACCCAAGGGCAAAGCAAGAAAGGGGCGGCATTAGCAAACCGCAGTGTCACGGAACTTGATCGTCTTTTGCCAACCGATCAAACACGTCGTGCACTAACCTTGTTGGCGCGCGCAGTCTCTAAGTTAGGGGATCAAGACACAATCCCGTCAGCCTATTCCGACATCATTGATGCCCGGCTTGCCTATGGCAAAATGAAGCGATCTGACGATTCCATTTGGGGTGTTTTGAGTGCTTGGCAATTGGTTATCAGCGGCATGCATCAGATTGGCCGGGACTCAAAAACAATAACTGGCAGCAATATCACCCGTGCCAAGGACAAATTGCGCGTGGTAACGCCTGAAGAATATGCACAGATGGATACAAGCCCAGCTGAGTGTCGGGATATAAAATTTGAGCGCAAGAAGGGCTGGCAAGAAATACAGCCCAATTTAGCCAATAATTTCTCGATCAACTTGGGTGGTGTCCATATCCGCACAGACTTGGCACCTGATGGGCGCGTGCTCAACCCGCGTGTCCTTGGTGTCGTGCCGGACCCCTATTATGCAGAAGCTAGCCTCAAGGCCGTTTCAACCTGGCAATATGATATGCCGGCCAACGTGCCAGCCAGCTGCCTAAAGGATTTCGATATCAACGTTGTTTTCACGATGTATTGAAGCGGCAAAGCCCTGAGTGAGTGAGGAGAATTTCATATGCGGTTCAAGGCAATGCTTTTGGGAGTAGCGTTGACGAGTTTGGCTTGCGCGCCGGTTTGGGCTGATCCCACGGCCCCCGCGCCAAATGCGGACCCGATTGCCGCATATCGGGCTTATGAGGCAGCCATTAAGGCCGGAAAACTGGTAGAAGCGACCACTTTTGCCCAGGATGCTTGGCAAGCAGCCGAAGTGAAATGGGGTGCCAGCAATCCTAACACTGCTGGCTTGGCCTATAATGCGGCTTGGACCGCAGCTTTGAACAATCAGCCCGCGAAAGGCATAGAACCAGCTAAGCGGGCGATCACGCTGGCCCCTGTTGCCCAGCAAGCTTATCGGCCTGAGGAAGCGGCCTTCTTGCTGGCCTATAATGATTTTTTTGCCGCCAGCGCCGAGGATCAGCCTAAGAAGTCAGAGGAATTGGTCCGGGCCGCCAAGGCAGTTCAAGGCAATTGGGGCGATATCCTGATTGTCGACGCCCTAATTGCCGCGTCCTACGCACTGGTTTTGAACAATAAATCGGCACAGGCCAATGAGGCCTCCGCCATCAGCCTTAGCGAACTGGAACGCATCAATCCGAGCGATACGCGCAGGCGGCCGATGGCACTGTTGGTCAAGGGCATTTCGCGAATGCGTTTGGGTGAACCGCTCGATGCCCAATCGGATGTATTGGATGCTCAGCTTGCCTATGGGAAAATGCGTCGGCCCGATGATGCCGATTGGGGTAAGCTGCAGGCTTGGGGTCTTGTGATGGACTCTGTCGCCCGCAGCGCTGGCGCACGCGATAATCAGACGGGCAGTCGCTTGCGGAATGATCGGCGCTCGCCGCGCTATCTCACCGATGACGAAGAAAAGTTGATTTATGATAGAAAGCCCGAATGTGCAGACCAGCCAGCGCTCCGTCGTGTCGAGGGTGACGCAATCCGGGCACTTGCCGCTTCAAAGAATTGGATCCACATCGGCGGTGTTTTTGCGCGAGTCGACATCAAGGCCGATGGGCGGATTGAGAACCCGCGCATTCTTGGCGTTGTTCCAGAGCAAGACTTCTCGAGACAAGTGTTAAAAGCTTTGAATACATGGCGCTATGAGGTTCAGCCAGGAACCTTGGAGCAGTGTCGAAAAGACTTGGATATTGCGGTCGTCTTTTCGATCAACTGAGGTCTAGCTGCCTCAAGCAATAATATCGGGTGTCAATTGGTCTTCCCAATGGGCGATTTCGTCCTTGAGGGCGAGTTTGCGGCGTTTTAAGCGCATGATGCCAATTTGGTCGTATGGCGCGCTCTCTTGCAGGGCTTGAATGGCGCCGTCCAGCGCACGGTGTTCCTCA
>CALRLV020000113.1:0-8776 GCA_943368895.1 Ferrovibrio terrae | reverse complement strand
AGCGCTTCACGCTGCTGACTTCGCGGCTGGCAAAGGAGGGAAAGTGACGTGAGAATTGGGCCAGTGCAGCCTTTGCATCGCGTTGGTTGCGGAATGCCCCAACCTGCACGATCGCATCACCCCGGGCGCGTCCTGCGATCAATTGACGGTCGCTCTCCTTTTTTGCCGCTAGCGCACGTGCTGCCTGCTGGCGCGCGCGCTCATCACGCTCTGCTGTAGCTTTTGCGCGGGCATCTGCCGCGGCACGTTCTGCCGCGCGCCGCTCATTGGCTTGGCGTACGGCTTGTGCGCGGGCTTCTTGTAGGCGGATTTGTTCTTCCGCGACGGCGGCGACTTCAACGGCCTTCGCATCTTGGTCCGAAGTTTCTGATGCGGCCGCGCTCGATGCCGGGAAGTCCATCACGGGGCGTAGGGAAGGGGTCTGCACACTCGAGGTTGCGATATAATGGGTTGTCGGGCGCGGCAGGCGCGGCGCTTTGGCGGTAGCGACGGTTTGCGAACTCACGGCTTCTGCTTGATCTTCATCATCATTAGACTGGTCGAGCGCGGCTGTCTGCACGCCAGTGCTAGTCAAGCGAGCCGACTGATTGAGTTGTGCGGTGGCATTGGCCATCAAAACGGAAGGTTGACCTTGGTCAAAGCCACGTGTCCGCTCGGTCCGTACAAAGGCCAAATTGGTTGCCCCTGTCGGCTGCAAAGCCTTGCCGGCGATGGACATCACCAGCGCCTCGGCATCAGCGCCATCGCGTGGGTCCTGGAAACTAAATTGATACGGGGTGGCTTGGTCTGCCACCAGATTTGCGGCGGTGCCCAATTCTTTAAAGGCAGACTCGGTCAGCAATTCAACAAAATCGTCACGGGAAAAGCGGGTGCGACCACCCAGTACGACAGTAACAATACGCCGACCATTGCGCTCTGTCGTGGCGGCAAGATTGAAGCCAGAGCTGCGGGTGAACCCAGTCTTGAGGCCATCCATGCCTTCCATACGCGCCATTAGATGGTTGTGGTTCTTGGTGACCTTTCCATTATAGACCATCTGCGGCAATGAGAACCAATGATATTGGTCTGGAAAGTCGCGGCGAATGGCGATCGCTAAGCGGGCGAGATCCTCAGCCGTCGTTAATTGCCGATCACTGGGCAGGCCAGAGGCATTCGTGAAAGTCGTGTTGGCCATACCAAGGTCGCGCGCTTTGGCGGTCATCATCAGCGCGAAATTAGCTTCGGTTCCGCCCAGTCGCTCTGCCACTGCGGCGGCCACGTCGTTTGCCGAGCGAACGACCAAGGCTTCAACAGCGGTTTGAACCGAGATTGAATTGCCGGGCGCAATGCCTAATTTCGTTGGCGCTTGATTACTGGCGAAACGAGAAAAAGTAATCTGGTCGTTCCATGAAATCGTGCCGGTTTGCAGCGCATCAAACAGCAAATACAGCGTCATTACCTTTGTAATGGAGGCAGGTCGACGCAGCGCTTGCGCATTTTCCTCATAGATTACTTCATTCGTATCGGCATCGACAACGATTTGCGCAAACCTTGGATTCGCTTGGGCCGCTGCCGACGTCGATGCCAAAGACACCAATGCCACCATAGTCGAAGCTGTGATCAGCCTGAGCGAAAACTTGCGACTTGTCATGTTGGTCTCCGAGCACATGATGCTAGCCTAGGAACCTTATGGTTTACTTAGGCTTAACGCGGCAGACCAGCGCAAGGCTGGACTACGTTTTGGGGCGGGCACATTGAAAGCCGCCACTTTTTTGAGCACTCTTTTGTTCTGTGTCAATTGAACTCTCCCACACGAACCTGTCATTTCGCTTATTGTGACCCGCGGTTCGCCCCCAGATAAAGTTAAGTTTAGGACGCGTGCAGCGACAAGAGAAAGTGGAGTGCGCCTCGGTAAAGTCAGGCTTATGGATAAGAATTTGCGCAAAAACCGCGCAATCTGCTCAAGAAACGCTTGACGCTGCAAGTGCGAAGGTGCATGCTGCAAGTGCGAGATAGACTGGTGAACGGCCATAAACTTGGCCTTTTGTGCACTGACATTCTTTTTCGCGGAGAGACACGATGGCTACCACTAAAAAACGCGCTGCGACCTCAAACGTGTCGAAACAGGCCGCGGTAAAGACCTCCCCAACTGAATTTTCAGAACCCGTACGTACCCCCGAGCCAATCCAAGAGGAGAGACTGACCATGTCAGAGAAGATCGAATCCGTGATCACCCCAACCGCTGAAGCCTTCCAAGCCGGCTATGAGAAGTTGCAAGCTAGCTTTGGCGATGCCTTCGTGCACAGCAAGGCCAATCTGGAAGCCATGACCGCTTCGGCCAAGATTGCCGCTGAGGGTTTGAAGCAAGCTTCAGAAATCTCCGTGGCTTATCTGCAGTCCTCAGCAGCTCTAGCGACCGAAACCGCTAAGAGCTTGGGCGGCGTTAAGTCGTTGCAAGAAGCCGTTGAAATTCAAGCGGACTATGCCAAATCGGCGATGAGCACCTATTTCGCAGAATTCACCAAAGTCTCCGACGTGATGCTGGGTGCCATGAAGGAATCGGTCAAGCCAATCAGCGAGCGCACCAGCGCCGCATGGTCTTCGATTCAATCTGCCCGCTAAGCGGATAGCCTCCAGAATTAAAGGGGTCCGGGCATGTCTCGGACCCTTTTTTGTGCCTTAATGCGCTGGAGTTTAGGGCTGCTGCGAACTTATCCAGCCCTTGCACATGTTTTAGGCTTCCAGAACGTCGCGAAGCACTTATCTATAAAGAATGATTGTGCTTCCCCAAGAAGCCCAAACATAGTGTCTGCAAGTGCAGACGTCATGAAGTGGTTGATCAGATGAGCGACGAACGCGGTGACGACATGGACGATGATGGTTTTGGCACAGATGGGAATGTCCCTGGTGGCGGCCGCAGTACGGCCGTTGTTGCGCGTGCAAAACCAAAAACAAAGAAGCCTTCACTTTATCGGGTGCTGGTTTTGAATGATGACTACACGCCAATGGAGTTTGTCGTTTATGTATTAGAACGCTTCTTCAACAAAACCCGAGAGAGTGCGACACGTATTATGTTGCATGTGCATCAATCGGGGGTCGGTGTGTGCGGCATTTATTCCTACGAAGTTGCTGAGACTAAAGTTGCCCAAGTTTTAGATTTGGCGCGACGCAATCAACATCCCCTGCAATGTACCATGGAAAAGGAGTAGAACGTGCCATCATTCTCCCGCGGCCTAGAACAATCGCTCCACCGTGCTATCGCTTTCGCTAATGAGCATAAGCATGAATATGCAACACTCGAACATTTGCTGATCGCCCTGATTGAGGATGAAGATGCAGCCCATGTTCTTAAAGCCTGCAATGTGGATTTGGATCGCCTCAAGGCGGACCTGATTGGCTACATTGAAGGTGAACTTAAAAATCTGATTGTGTCGGGCGAAAGCGAAGCGCGGCCAACTGCAGGCTTCCAGCGCGTCATCCAGCGCGCGGTCATCCATGTCGAAAGTTCGGGGCGCACCGAAGTTACCGGGGCAAACGTTTTGGTTGCCTTGTTCTCTGAGCGCGAGAGCCACGCAGCTTACTTCCTGCAAGAACAAGACATGACGCGCTATGACGCGGTCAATTTCATCTCTCATGGTGTGGCCAAGCGCCCCGGCATGACCGAGCAAAAGCGCGTCAAAGGTGCTTCGGAAGAACGGCAAGAAGAAAGCGCGACCACAAAGGAAAAGCCCAGCACGGGTGAAGCCTTGGCGACTTATTGTGTCGATTTGAATGAAAAATCGCGCAAAGGGCGGGTCGACCCTCTGATTGGTCGCGTCGATGAAGTCGAGCGTGCAATCCAGATCCTGTGCCGCCGCCAGAAGAACAATCCTTTGTTGGTGGGCGACCCAGGTGTCGGCAAAACCGCCATTGCTGAAGGTTTGGCACGCCGCATTGTTGAGGGCGATGTGCCAGATATCCTCTCTGAATCAACGATCTTCTCGCTCGACATGGGCGCGCTTCTAGCGGGCACACGCTATCGCGGTGACTTTGAAGAGCGGTTGAAGCAAGTGGTGAAGGAACTTGAAGCCCATCCTAATGCCATCCTCTTCATTGATGAAATCCACACCGTCATTGGGGCAGGTGCGACTAGCGGTGGGGCGATGGATGCATCCAATCTTCTCAAACCAGCGCTTCAGTCTGGGACCATGCGCTGCATGGGCTCGACCACCTATAAGGAATATCGCCAGCATTTTGAGAAAGACCGTGCCTTGGTGCGGCGCTTCCAAAAGATTGACGTGGTTGAGCCTTCGATCCCCGACACAGTGAAAATCCTTCTGGGCCTGAAGTCTGCCTATGAAGAACATCACAAGGTTCGCTTTACCGCCGAAGCCATCAAGGCTGCCGTTGAATTGTCGGCAAAATATATTGGCGACCGTAAATTGCCCGATAAGGCCATCGATGTGATCGATGAAACCGGTGCCAGCCAAATGCTGTTGCCTGAGAGCAAGCGGAAAAAGACGATTGGCGTCAAAGAGATCGAAGCGGTTGTTGCCAAGATCGCCCGGATTCCATCTAAGTCTGTCACCAAATCTGATACCGAAGCGCTTCGGACGCTGGAAACCGATTTGCGTCGGGTGGTGTTTGGCCAGGATAATGCACTGACGGCTTTGGCGGCTTCGATTAAGCTGGCGCGTGCAGGTTTGCGCGATCCCAACAAGCCCATCGGCTCATACTTGTTCTCGGGTCCCACCGGGGTTGGCAAAACCGAAGCGGCCAAGCAATTGGCCAACACGATGGGCGTGGAAATGCTGCGGTTTGACATGTCCGAATATATGGAACGTCATTCTGTCAGCCGCTTGATTGGTGCCCCGCCAGGCTATGTCGGCTTTGATCAAGGCGGCTTGTTGACCGACGGCATCGACCAGCACCCCCATTGCGTCTTGCTATTAGATGAAATCGAAAAGGCCCACCCAGACCTCTACAACATCTTGTTGCAAGTGATGGATCATGGGTCTTTGACGGACGCCAATGGTAAGAAGGTCGACTTCCGCAATGTCGTGCTAATCATGACGACCAATGCAGGGGCTTCGGATGCTGCCAAAGACGGTATCGGCTTTGGTCGCGGCAAGAAGGATGATGAAGAAAGCGAAGCCATCAAGCGCTTGTTCACGCCTGAATTCCGCAACCGGCTCGACGCGGTCATTCACTTCAAGGCGCTAACGCCAGAGATTGTTGCCAATGTCGTCGATAAGTTCGTGCTGCAATTGGAAGCGCAATTGGCCGATCGTCAGGTGGAGATTGAATTGACTGATGCAGCGCGCAGCTGGCTGGCTGTTCGTGGCTATGATCCTGCCATGGGTGCCCGTCCGCTTGGCCGCTTGATTCAAGAGCACATTAAGAAGCCGCTGGCGGACGAATTGCTGTTTGGCAAGCTGAAGAAAGGTGGCCTTGTTCGCGTCGACGTTGAGAATGAGCAGGCAGAGCAACTCACTTTCTTCTTTGAACCTGCCCTGCCAAAGCCTGGCAAGAAGGGCGCGGCACAGCCAGAAGCAGAAGACGCTGATTCCGGCAATTAAGGCCTAAGCGCTTTAAGCGTTTGAACTGACTTCGGCCGCAAGAAAGGCTTCCAAAGCCTTTGTTGCGGTCGTGGGTCCGTGGCTCAGTTTCTCATTCAGCCAAATTCGTTCACTCGCATCCACGCGCCCTGGCGTGCCGCCGGCAAACAAGAGATGATTGCCAATGCCTTGCGCAAACAAAATCGCCCAGCTTGGGTGCTTTTGCGCGTCTGAGACCGCTTGATCGAGTGCGCACAACAAGTCCGCTTCAACCCTATCTACCGCCACACCAGACTGGCTGGCTGGGCCCATAACCATCGACCGGATCAGATTGACTTCATGGGCTTGGATGGTGTTGTCGGCCAAGACGCTGGCTTTTACCGCCTGCCATGCAAAGGTGCGCAAGTTTGCCGGATAGACGTTTGCGCGGGCAAACAAAGCCGTCAGCACACGAAGCTCTGTGGCGTCCAGCACCATGCCATCCGCGGCAAAAGCATCAATCAACACTTGGGCATCGGCTTCAGTCACACCCAAGGCGGCAAGGCGCTCGTTATAGGTGGGCGCAGCTTGGACATCCGGCAGCGCATCAAACGACAATGCGTCGAGCGTGCGTTTGATCGCATGGCACCAATTGGGGTTGAGTTCGTCTTCGCTGTAATGGGGCACTTCGCGTGTCAGGGCATAATAATCGGTCATGGCCTCAACAAAGAGATCCGCCCAACCCGCCTCGCCTGAGGGGCGTTTACCCGCGCGATGAATGGCGATTAATTTCCGCGCTTCGGCCTGGCCGATGACTCCGTCCTGCATCATGGCCGCACGCAATGCTGCGACGCCAGAAGCGCTTTCGGTTTGTGTTTCGATGTCTGCCAGCGCCCGACTTACCCAATTCGCCATAATCACCACTCCTGCGATGGGTGTTTATGGCACAACTGTCGTTACAATTACCTAAATGGGCGGCTGAACAACCTTTTTGCTGTGTCAGTTGAGGCCCATGGCTGGATTGCTTGCTTGGACAATCGTGATTTTCTGCCAGACTTTTTGCGAGAGATTGGTCGCCAATTGCTCGATGTCTGAAGCCGCTTCGATCACGTCCGGGTCGCTAAAGTCCTGTGCATAGAGCGCGGCGAGCTTGCCAGAGAGCGACAGCATCTCGGAGCAATAATCGAGATAGCGCACCAATTCGAACGGCGAGAGCTTATGGTCCGGGCTTGCCTTGGTGCGCGCGGCCCCGAACATCACAGGGTCCTTGGTCAATTGGTGCATGTCGATGACATGAATAATGGAGCGAAGCTCGTGCAGCGCCCGCATGGCCGTGTGGCGCTTGAGGCGTGCCTCTAGGCTAGTCAGCGAAAATACCCCAGCACCCACAACCAACAAGAGATTGACTGCGGATTCAAGCGCGGAGACAATGGACAACATCTCGGCCTCGCCCGACCTAAAGCTGACCGCGTGAATGCCATAGGCAGCAAGAGCTGCCCCTGCGGTCAAAACCAAGCCGACGCCAACTCGGATCCAGATCATTGGCTTGGCAAGGCCGGTTACCCTTGCTTGGGTGTCGCCCGCCAAGACAGCAAGCTCTGCGCAGACTTTGCCAAGGCCTGCTTGGGGAAAACGCTCACCAATGCGCAGGCGCAGCTTTTCCAGCGTCTGTAAAACGAGGTTGGCGTCAATCGTGCGATAAACCATCGAGCAGCGGACCTAAAAGGCTGCGATGATAGCAGCCTGTTGGGCGATCAGGTCTTCCTCAGATGCCTTACCAGCTTGCCCATGTCCTTGAAGGCCAACGCCTTCTTGTCGGGGAATGATGTGGAAGTGCAGATGAAAAACCGTCTGTCCGCCCGCCGCGCCATTGAATTGAAACACGGTCAGGCCGTCTGCTTCAAAGGCCTTTTGGACTGCTTTAGCGACCTTTTGAACGCTGACCATATAGGGGCCCAGCGCATCTGCCGGCAGGGTCAAGAGATTGGTTGCCGCGACCTTGGGGATCACCAATGTGTGGCCAGGTCCTTGGGGGAAAATGTCGAGAAAGGCCAGACAGACCGCATCTTCATAGACTTTAAAGCACGGCATCTCACCGCGCAAAATCTTCGCAAAGATGTTTTGGGGATCATAAGCGCTCGATAGATGCATTAGAATTGCCTTTCTCGACAACCCTCGCGTGATTCCGATCAAAGCAGAAATCTGCTGGGGTCAATCTCGCCCGGCAAAGGCCGCTTAGTTCCGGCGGACCGCTTCGCGACCTGCTAAGATGTCGACCGCGGCTTGAATGCGCGTGAACCGATCCCGCTCTGCAACGGCAGCTTCAATCCAGCTTACAAAGTCATGGCGGTGGCTGGGGGCAAGCCAGCTAAACGTCTGCCGCGCCAGCTCATCGCTTGCGAGCGCCGTTTCGAAATCTTGGTGACAGTCTCCCATTTTTGCTCACGATCTTTGTTATATTTATCTAACGTGAGTAAAGCTAACATGCGTCGATAGTTTTGAAAGCAAAACGAAAGTATGACCTAAGGTCTGTCCACCTGTTGAACGACGTGTCGGAATGGCGTCCGTTCTTTCAGCCAGTAGGTATCATCGGCAATCGCCGCCCGCTCATGTTTCAGATAATCGGCAATTGCGGACCGCAGGCCACGGTCCGCGATCCAGCTTGCCTGCCAAGTCGAGACGGGGACATAGCCACGTGCGAGTTTATGACCGCCTTGTGCGCCCGCTTCAACCCGGGCGAGCCCGCGGGCAATCGCCTCATCAATCGCCTGATAATAGCAAAGCTCAAAGTGTAGGAAGGGGCGATCTTCTAAGCGTCCCCACCACCGTCCGAAAATTGTATCCGAGCCCAAAAAATTCAGGGCTGAGGCAATATATCGATTGCCATCCTTGGCGAGGATTAGGACCAGTCGATCGGCCATGCGTTCGCCAAGAAGGGAGAAGAAACGGCGGTTCAGATAGGGCGTGCCCCATTTGCGCGCGCCGGTATCCTGATAACATTCAAAGAAATGATCCCAATGATCTTCTTGGATTTCTGACCCAGTGAGACGCAAAATCTCCAGGCCTTCTTGGGCTTTGGCGCGCTCTTTCCGCAGATTTTTGCGCTTGTCTGATGACAGCTCAGCCAGAAAATCATCAAAGCTTTGATAGCCCTGATTGAAGAAATGGAATTGCCGATCTTCGCGCAACAACCATTTGCATGACTCCAAAGCGGCCAAGTCTTCATCCTTGGCAAAATTGACTTGCACCGTTGCAAGCCCACTTTGTGCGCCAATTTGTTC
>CALRLV020000112.1:0-8785 GCA_943368895.1 Ferrovibrio terrae | reverse complement strand
AGGCATCTCCTTCTTTTTTGCTTCCCTTAAGCAGTGCAAAAATGGCCATGGAATGACCATGACCTAAGTCATGATGTTCTTTAAACCACGCCACAAGTGCGCCTGCTTTGGTAGAGGGCTTAAGTACACCGGCGTCGGTCCAGCCCTGTCCGTCTGCCAAACGACGAAGGTCAGCAGGCGTCAAGCCTGTCTTTTTGTGGATGGTGTCGAGATAGGCTTGAAAGGACACGCGGCTATGATCCTGCGGGCGAGGTGGCAATTAGGTCGGCTTTACGGTTCCCAAAAAGCCAATGAGGATCAGCAAAGCATAGGTCAGCCAGACCCACAAGCGGGCGCGGTCCATTGCCTGTCGCAACGGGATTTCTGTCTCATCGCTGGAGCCTTTTTCAATCACGGCTAGCAAGAGCGGTCCAACGGGTCTGCCGGCGACATCAATCATGATCGCGGCCCCAAATATGGCGGCAAAAACCAAAGCCTTTTGGCTGAGCCAGCTTTCTATGAGAGGTCCCCAGCCCAAAAGCGAGGTGATGCCAATACCCGCATAAAAGGCTGCAATGGCGAGCTTCAACCAGAACTCAATCTGCTTGAGTTGGGGCACTATGGGCTTTCCGGTCATCAGATGAATGGCCCAAGTCAGACTCATCCAAATCGCCCCAACCAGCCAGGCCAGCCACAGGCCCCAATCAGGTACATCCCAATAGCCAGCTACATCCACAAGGGTGATCGACAAGGGCACCATGATGACCCAAGCCGTGCGCGGGCCCATATCCACCACACCCAAAAGCCTCAAAAGTTCGAGGCGCGTTGCTAAAGGCTTCGCCCGGTTACGAAAAGCCGAACCCAAGATCGCAACGCCCAGATCGCCGCCTAGCCAAAAGACAAAAGCCAAAACATGGACATATACCAACACATCATAGAGGCCCATGATTTCTCCTTCGACGGCGTGAAGCCAAAGGACTTACTTCACACGCCGCTCTTTGATGCAAGTCCGCTTGACCAACTTGTCATCTTCAAACCAATGCCACGTCCGACCGCGATCATTGCCGTCATCGGATAGCTGGATCATCTCATAAAGATAAGTGCCGGGGCTGTCTTTGCGGGTCCAAGTCAGCACAACCGTCTTGTCGTCAATTTCCCAGGCCCGGCCAAAGATACGTTCGGTATCCCACCAAATTTGCTTGTCCTTATAGGTGGCGGGAAAATGGATTTCTTCGCGGCGACCGTCAGGCCATGTGTAGGTATTGATCTGATAATAGGGATAAGTCGCATCATTTTGAAATTTGCATTGGAGATGCGAGGCGTGGCGATCAAGCTCAACATTATTGGCGTCAACATGGATGTACTCACCGACCCATTCACCTTCATGACGGGCCAGAAGTGGCATGCCGGTTCGAATATTATCCATAATGCAGAATCCCTTTTGAAGCAGACCAAAGAGGTCTAAGCTGCGCCAGTAAATGATATATCCTATACCTCTGACAAGGCCTTCCCGTGGAAAACCTAATCCTTCTGCAGCGCCACGCCAATCACTCTGCCACATTGTGGATCAATCGACCCGATAAGCGCAACGCGCTTTCTGTTGCCATGTGGGCGGCGATCCCGGCCCGGGTGGCAGAAGCAATTGCCGACCCTGACATCAAGCTCTTATTCGTTCGGGGCGCGGGCGGGGTATTTGCTGCGGGTGCCGATATCTCGGAGATGCCAGAAGTCTATGCAACCACCGAAGCTGCCCTTCTAAATGATGAAAAAATTCAAGGTGCCATGAAGGCGTTGGAAGAGTGCCCCAAGCCCGTGATCGCTTTGATTGAAGGGCCTTGCGTGGGTGGCGGCTGTGGCATCGCCTTGGCATGCGACCTGCGTATTGGCGTTGAAGGCAGTCGCTATGGGGTGACGCCAGCAAAGCTCGGCCTTGTCTATGGGGCGGGCGACACACGCCGCTTGATCCAAGCGGTGGGCCTTTCCAAGGCCAAAGACATTCTCTTTACAGGTCGCCTGCTCGACAGTGCAGAGGCGCTCTCGTGTGGCCTGATCGATCGTCTCGTGACTGCCGACCAACTCGACGTAGTCGCAGAAGATTATGCCGCTAAGATTGGTGCAGCTTCGGTCTATTCGATCCGTGCGCAAAAGCAAATTTTGGCCATGTTGCGCGGCGGTTGCGATGATGCCGAAGCCAGCCGCGCGCTTTTTGGGGCGAGCTTTTCAGGCGAGGATTTTAAAGAGGGCTTTGCTGCCTTTATGGAAAAACGGCCTGCGCAATTTCCTGTGCGATGACTTTTTCTGCGCTAATTCCTATCGAGTCATATTTGGGCGAAACAGTTCGCAAACATGAGGATTAAGGCTTGGCCAATTTTGCCATTATCGGGGCGGGAATAAGCGGTCTGGCCTGCGGCAATGCGCTGGTGGCAGCGGGTCATCGGGTCGCCTTGTTTGACAAAGGGCGGGGTCCGGGTGGACGCATGTCGACCCGACGGATTGACACCCCCTTAGGCCAAGCCTTTTTCGACCATGGCGCGCAATTCTTTACCGAGCGGGACCCCGACTTTCAAAAGGCCGTTTCAGTCCTTGAAGCTCAAGGCGCAGCAGGAATTTGGAATGGCCAGTTTGTACGCGTGGATGAGCGGGGCCAGCAGCATGCCATGGGCGAGGAGCCGCGTTATGTTGGCACACCGGGGATGAATGGCATTGTTCGCGGCCTAGCAGCTAGGCTTAATCCTGCTTGGGGCAAGCGAGTCAGCGCCCTTTCCGGCCAAAAAGGCGATTGGCACCTCCATTTCGAAACAGGCGAAACCCTTGGGCCCTTTGATCAAATCATCTGCGCGGTGCCTGCAGAGCAAGTCAGCGATCTTCTGGCTGCGCATAGCCCTGCTCTTGCCGAACATGCCAAAGCCATAAATTCCTTGCCCTGCTGGACGGGGCTGTTTGCCTTTGAAGCGCCTTTGCCGCTGGATTGGGATATGGCGAGGTTTGAGGCCCATCGGGTGCTGGATGTGATCTCATCAAGCGTGAATAAGCCCGACCGCACGGGCCCTGCGACCTATGTCGTGCAGGGCCGCGCCGATTGGTCGATTGCGCATTTAGAGGAAAGCGCGGACGAGATTGCGACTGCGCTCCATCAGGCCTTGGCAGAGGTTTGCGGTCCCCTCCCGACGCCTTTGGTACAGTCCGCCCATCGTTGGCGCTATGCACGGGTCGAGACCAGCCATGGGCCGGGTTATCTTTATGATGGCGATCAAGGTATTGGCGCGTGTGGCGACTATTTGTCTGGGCCGCGGGTTGAATCAGCTTGGCTGTCTGGCCATCACTTGGGCCGACATCTGTCGGCTTAGCTGACAAAATCAAAAGACCGTTCTACAACCTCTTTGCTCTCGTTTCTCTCACTCGGATTGTCCAAAGGAAGCCCACATGTTCTTGTCTTTAGCCACATGGCCCGAAATCGATCAGCGGCTAAAAGCGGGCAAGCGCGGCATCATTATTCCCATTGGTAGTCATGAGCAGCATGGGCCGACGGGCCTGATCGGTACAGACGCGCTCTGCCCTGACATCATCGCGCGCGAAGCCGAAAAACAGGCGGATATTCTGCTGGCACCACCATTCTCAATTGGCATGGCCCAGCACCACATGGGCTTTCCGGGCTCTATGACATTGCGTCCCTCCACCATGATTGCAACAATCGTCGATTGGACCGCCAGTCTGACGCGCGCTGGTTTTGACCGCCTTTATTGGGTCAATGGCCATGGCGGCAATGTCGCGACCATCCAAGCAGCCTTTGCAGAAACTTACGCCCCTTATTCGCTGCGGGGGGAAGCAGCCCCGTTTGCCCATATGCTGAAGAATTGGTGGGAATTGCCGGGAATTGAGCGGCTGTGCCTCGACATGTATCCCGTCGGCCATGGCTCGCATGGGACCGCTTCAGAGGTGGCCGTCACCTATTGGGCCTATCCCGAACGGGCGGATTTGGCGAACTTGGTGCTCGATCCAAAGATCGCGCCCAATGGCCCGATCCGGGATGCAGCAGATTATCGCCGCCGCTTTGCTGACGGCCGCATTGGTTCTGACCCGACCCAATCCACGCCAGAGCAAGGCGGCAAGATTGTTGCCGCTGCCGCTAAAGCCCTGATCACCGATGCCACCAACTTCTTCGCTGAGACTGCCTGATGGCCCAAGCCCCTCATGATTTCGATGTCTTGATCAATGGCGGAGGCCTAGTTGGCCTGACCTTAGCCTTGGCACTCGACCAGGGCGGCTTGAAGGTGGCCGTCATCGACCGCTTGCCTGCAGCTGATGTGTTGGAAGAAACCTTTGACGGGCGCGCCACCGCCATGGGGTTTGCGACCTATCGCATGATGCAGAGCTTGGGGGTTGCAAGCCATATTGGCGAAGTTCAGCCGATCGAACAGATTTTGGTATCGGACGGCAGGATCGGCAGCCCCTCACGCAAGGGTGGCCCCTCCTCCCTCACACTCCATTTCGACCATCGCGAGACCGGTGGGGGCGATGAGCCCTTGGGCTGGATGATTGAAAACCGCAGGATCCGCCTAGCACTCGACAAAGAGGCCGCCACACGGTCGGCAATCACCCGCTTTGCCCCCGATGAGATTGAAGATCTCCAAATTGGCACGGGCCAAGTCTCGGCGCGCTTGAAATCGGGCAAAGTCCTGACTGCGCCTTTGATCGTCGGCGCTGAAGGTCGCGGCTCATACGTTCGCAAAAAGGCGGGCATCCGCACCTATGGCTGGTCCTATGATCAAATCGGCATTGTGACCACGGTTGCCATGGAAAACAGCCATCAAGGCGTTGCGCATGAATATTTCTTGCCAACAGGCCCATTTGCCATCCTGCCGCTGATGCATAATCGCGCCAATATCGTGTGGTCTGAAAAGACCAGCCGCGCAAAAGCCCTTCTGGCCATGAGCCGCCCAGATCTGGAACAAGAATTGGCGCGCCGCTTTGGCGACTTCTTGGGCGCGGTCAAGCTTGATGCACCCGTCTGGTCCTATCCTTTGTCGATGGAGCTTGCCGCAACTTGGGCGAAGCCGCGTGTGGTGCTCGCCGGGGACGCTGCCCATGGCATTCACCCAATTGCAGGCCAAGGCCTGAACCTTGGTCTGAAAGACGTTGCGGCCTTGGCAGAAGTTTTGGTGGAGGCCCGTGGCCTCGGCCAAGATTTGGGCGATCTGGCTGTCCTCGAGCGCTATGCCCAATGGCGGCGGACCGATACGATGACGCTGGCTATCTCATGCGATGCTTTCGTTAGACTTTTTTCCAACGATATTGCCCCGGTCCGAGCCCTGCGGACGCTCGGCCTCGGCATTGTCGAT
Organism: Ferrovibrio terrae; assembly: GCA_943368895.1. Taxonomy (GTDB): domain Bacteria; phylum Pseudomonadota; class Alphaproteobacteria; order Caulobacterales; family Aquidulcibacteraceae; genus Aquidulcibacter. The sequence continues at coordinate 3,467 of CALRLV020000112.1, read as the reverse complement.
GCGATTGGCCCAGCGCGGCGCTTTTTCGCCAGCCATGCCGGCGGTGCCGTAGGTGATTTGCCGAGACTTCTGCGCGGTGAAAGCTTGAGGGCCAACGCATGACCGATTTTGCCACTCCCAATTTGCCAGCGATTGATATGGCGGCCACGTCAGCCTTCTATCAAAAGCTGGGATTTGTTGAAGATTATGTCTCGCCTGGCTGGATGATCCTGTCGCGTGGTGGCCTGCAACTAGAGTTCTTTCCCTATCCAGACCTAGACCCTACCACTTCTTCATTTGGAAGCTGCTTGCGGGTTGATGATTTGCAGGGGCTCTATCAAGCCTGCATCCAATCCGGAATTCCACAGGCCCCCTTTGGCATGCCGCGCGTGCATCCGCCGCAAAAGGAAGCCTCTGGCCTAACAATTTCATATATGATCGACCCGAATGGGTCGCTGATCCGCATTATCCAGAACGACTAGCTTTTACAGACGCTCCAGCACGGCTTGCGCAAAGAGCTTCGCGCCGTGCTTGCCTCCTTGGCGGTCGAGCGTCAGATAGAGCCAAGGCTCAATCAGTTCCAACTCCATCAACAGCCAATTCCCGTCTGCCCCGCGCACAAGATCAACCCGCGCATAGGTCAAAGGTGTTCCATCGGCCTTAGCCAGCACGGCTTCTGCAGCTTCTAACGCGCCTTCGGGTGCATCAATGCCGGTTTCGACCGCACCATGCTGGCCCTGCGTGCGATAGTCGCCCGCCTTTGGCCGCTTGATCAGGGCATGGGAAAAGCGCCCGCCAAAGTATAAGAGCGATAACTCACCTTCTTCGGTCACCGCTGGCAGGAAAGGCTGGATCAAGGCCGCTGCCGGGGGCAGGATATCGGCTGGTGGAACAGGCTCACCGCGCTTCAAGCGGGCTTGCCGCCAAGCGCCGGCACCAATGCGCGGTTTGATGATGATTTCATCGGCATTCAGTGCGTCAAAGCTGCCCAAAATCACGTCAGGGCTGCAGGCCTCAATCGCCAAGGTCGGTGGTACCGGTGCACCGCGCCGCTCAAGCTCTGCCAAATAGCCCTTGTCCATATTGGCGCGAATGACCGCACCGTCATTCAGCAAGCGCGCGCCAGAGGCTTCAATCTCGGCAACACGCTTCAAAAAAGTCTCGGTCGCTTGCGGGTAATTCCACGCCAAAAGGGGCAGAACGGCTGAAAAGCGCGACCAATCCGTGCCGTCATCTTGCCAGAACACCGGCTCAATCGTCACGCCAGAGGGCGCAAATGCCTCGCGCAGCAGGACAAGCTGATTATGCGCATAATCGGGTTCGTCCCGATCCGGGCGGCTGGGATAATAGTCGTGCGTGACGAGGAGTGCGATTGGTTTCATGTCCAAGCCGCTAGCCGCATCGCGCGCAAACGTCTAGAGCAGGCCCGCACTAAATTGCTTGCGGCAAGGAGCCCTTAGAGATGACGACCCAATTTGATGTTTGCGGTGTAGGTAATGCGATTGTTGATGTGATTGCGCCTGCGACGGACGACTTCCTAGCCGAACATCAAATCGCCAAGGGTGCGATGACTCTGATTTTTGATGAGCCTGCGGTGGAGCGTCTCTATGCGACCATGGCGCCCGGTCAAGAAAGCTCTGGTGGTTCTGCCGCCAACACCTTAGCAGGCATCGCCTCTTTGGGCGGCAAAGGGGCCTATATTGGCAAGGTCGCCGATGACACCTTAGGGCAAGTGTTTCGCCACGATATGAATGCTGGCGGCGTGGCCTATGACACTCCGCCCCATGCCAACGGCCCTTCAACCGCGCGCTGCTTGATTAATGTGACGCCCGATGGCCAGCGCTCCATGAGCACTTTCTTGGGCTGCTCGCCCCTTTTGACGCCGGAAGATTTGGATCCTGCGAAACTGGCCTCTGCGCAAATCGTCTTTTTAGAAGGCTACTTGTTTGACGCCGAAGAAGCCAAGGCTGCCTTTGTGAAGGCCTCTGAAATTGCCCATACAGCGGGCAATAAGGTGGCGCTGACCTTGTCGGACTTGTTCTGCGTTGACCGTCACAAGGCCGCTTTCCGCCATTTGGTGGCCAATCATATCGACATTTTGTTTGCCAATGAGGCCGAGATTATCGCGCTATACGACGCGCCAGACTTTGACACTGCTTTGGCCGCCGCCCGCAAGGATTGCGATCTGGTGGCGCTGACCCGCTCTGAGAAGGGTTCGGTCCTGGCCCGTGGCGACGAAGTTGTCACCGTTGCTGCCGATCCTGTTGCCGCCGTGGTCGACACGACAGGCGCTGGCGATCTTTACGCAGCTGGCGTGCTCTACGGCTTGGCCAGTGGTCGTGAACTTGAAGCCTGCGGGAAATTGGGCTCACTGGCAGCAGGGGAAGTGATTTCCCATTATGGCGCGCGCCCGCTGGTCAGCCTTGCAGAGCTCGCCGCCGCTCGCGGTCTCTAAAAGGTCAGGTTTGGCGTAAGTTTTGCTTGGGCTAGGCCATGATCAAGCACGCGGCCTACCTTGGAACACTGATGGCTTTGGGCTTTGCCTCAACCGGGCAAGCCCAAAGCGTCGCTACCTATCGCTCTGACGGCGTTACCGCGCCTCAAGTGAAAGCTGAGGCACGTAAAGAGCGGCCGCGCAAAGTACGCATCACGCGTTCCACCGATGCCCTGCCACCTGTCGGCAGTTTTTTCGACACGATTGAGCCAGTTAACGGTGGCGTTCGCCTTGCACCGGCCTCCACAGAAGCTGAACCCCTGCCAATGGCTGTCTTGGTGGACGTCGAGGCGCAACCGCGCCAAAGGCCACAGGCGTATCAAAGGCCACAGACGCACAAGTCGCGCCTCAAGCGCCCTGCCCGCAACTAGCACCCAGCGGGTGGCACACCCACGTGCGGGCTGCCCTTCCCCTGCCCGGTTCTGAGGGTTAGAAAGCCCAACCTGCGACGGGATCGAACACCAGCATGCTGAAACTTGACGGGCTCACAAAAACCTATGCCGGCCAAAGGGGTGTGAACTCTATCAGCTTTGACGTTGCGCCTGGCGAAGTAGTCGGTTTTGTTGGCCCCAATGGCGCTGGCAAGACCACGACGCTGCGGATGGTTGCTGGCACGTTGGAACCCGATCAGGGCACCGTTCAAGTGCTGGGCCATGACATGTGGTCGAACCGGAAAGCGGCCCAAGCCTCAATGGGCTATTTGCCTGAACATGCCCCCCTGTATGACGACATGACCCCGCGCAGCTATCTGGACTTTCTGTTGGCCGCGCGGGGGGTGGCCCGCAAGCAGCGCTCAGAACTTGTTGCCCAAGCTGCCAAGCGAACCCAGATTGAGGATGTGCTGGATCGACGAATTGAAGGCCTTTCAAAAGGCTATCGGCGACGCGTGGCGCTGGCTGGGGCGCTTGCCCATGACCCGCCTGTTCTGATCCTAGACGAACCCAGCGATGGCCTCGACCCCAATCAAAAGCGCGTGACACGGGCCTTGATCCGC
>CALRLV020000111.1:0-8836 GCA_943368895.1 Ferrovibrio terrae | reverse complement strand
CACTTTGGGAATTTTCTTGCCACCCTGTGCTAAGAAAATTTGCGCGACCGCTGTCAATTCCATTAGCGCCCCAACAACCCCGCCATGCAGCGCTGGCAACATCGGATTGCCGATCAAATCATCCTTGAAGGGCAAGATGGCCGTCAGTTCATCGCCTTTAAGCTCAAACTGCACGCCTAGGAATTTGGCGTATGGTACCGCCTCAAACATGGCGCTGAGTTCGCCTAAATTCACACGAACGGGGGTGGCGGATGTATCGCTCATTTCGGCGGCCTCCGGTTCTGTCCCATGCGGCCGGATGTGCCCATCATAAAGGCCGCTTGGGCGGCCGCGACGGGATCTGTTTCATCCTGGCCGTCAAAGGCAAAGGCGCGCACAAAGGCGACCGTCTTGGTCATGCGATAGCAGTGAGCTTCCGCGCGAATGGTCGCGCCCTTCTTGGCCGGGCGCATATAATCGATCCGCAAATCGAGGGTGGCGGTCGACATGGGCTCGCTCAACGCAGCAAAGGCTGCAACCCCGCACGTATTGTCTAAGAGGGTTGTGACGACACCCGAGGCGATTACCCCAGTCTCTGGGTCACCCACCAAATCCTCGCGCCAATCCACTTCAACGACCGCGCGGGCTTCGGTGATGGCAATCACGCGCATGCCTAAAGCGCGCGCCTGCGGTGTGCCTTGGATCATCATGGCACCGGCTGTCGCCATTCTTTGCCAAAGGGGTGTGTCATCATTCATGCGGCTACCTTAATTGGGTGCGCCGGATTTGGAAACGTGGCAAGACAGGGCTAATGCCCGCCTGATGGAGTGATACGGATGATAGCCAAAAGCCAACCCCTTCCTGAACGCGCGGCTTTATTCTTACGCCTTGGTGTCGGGCTTATCATCGGTTTGATCGTTGCGTTTCTGATTGGGGATGAAAGCAAGAAGCAAGCCGACTCATTTACAACAGAAGACTGGCGTGAAGTCCTCGCGCAGACCTTAACATTGCTTGCCTTTATCCTCTGGGCCGGGGCGGCAGTGATGCAGCGAGTTAGCTTGGCCGTTTGGTCTGCAATTGCCGCAGCCGTGCTTTGTTTCATTCTCTGGCATACGCACATTTACTCTGGCGCTAGCAACGCGGGCGAATTGCCCTCCATCCTGATTTTACTGGCCCTCACCTTCATTGCCAATGAATTGGTGTCGACAGCCGATCAGGCCGGTAAGCCCTTTGCGCCCTATGAACTTTATTTTGATGAAGCTTGGAAGCGCGGCGTCCAACTGATCCTGGCAATTGGTTTTACTTTATTGTTCTGGGGCATTTTGTGGATGGGCGCGGCCCTCTTAGGCTTCATCGGCTTCAAATGGCTCGAAGACTTGTTGAAGAATGAATATTTCGCCTTCCCGATATCGGGCCTTGCCTTCGCAAGTGCGGTGCATTTGGGCGACATTCAGCCCAAGCTTCTGGCCAATGTTCGTGGCCTTGCCTTGGGCGTTCTGGCGTGGCTGTTGCCTGTCATTACCCTGATCGGGGCGATCTTTGCCGTTAGCCTCGCCTTTAGCGGCTTACAGCCTCTATGGGATACAAAGGCGGCAACCGCCACGCTTTTAAGCGCGTGCATCGGCTTTGTTGTGTTGATCAATGCCGCCTTCCAGCAAGGTGAAGTCGACCGTAAAATCCAAGTGGTTTTGAAATGGTGCGTGCGGCTGGCAGCCCTTCTGTTGTTGGTTTTTGCCGTTTTGGCGGCTTGGAGCCTTGGCCTGCGGATCAATCAATATGGCCTCACGATTGATCGCACGCTGGCAGGCATGGTGGTGGTGATCGCTTTGGCCTATGGCTTGGGTTATAGCACCGCCGTTTTCTGGCGCGGGCCATGGATGGAGCTTCTAAAGCCGCTGAATATCGGCTTGGCGGTTTTCAAATGCGTCGTCTTCATTGCGATCCTAACCCCACTCGCCTCGCCTGCGCGTTTGAGCGTCGATAATCAGGTTAAGCGCCTCACTTCGGGCGCGGTAAAACCAGAGAAGTTTGATTGGTGGTTCTTGCGCTATGATGCGGGAACTTATGGCACAAAAGCGATTGATCAGCTGATTAAATCGCCTAACGCGGCGATTGCAAAACAAGCCACAAAGGCAAAAGCGGGCGAGCTTGGAGACCGACGCTATTACAGTGAAGATCGCGACGAACGCGATGCCGCAGAGAGCAAGCCCGCCGATCTCTCACGCTTGAAAGTTGTCACCCCTAAGGGCGCGACACTGCCTGCCAGTTTCCGAACAACTGACTTCACGACCCTGCCAAATTATGTGGTTCCGCGTTGTCTGTTGTATGAACCACTGCGCGAGATTGACCGATGCACAATTGCCCTTCTCAACATAGATCGGGAAGCGGGCGATGAAGTCGTGTTGCTGTCGGGTGATGAAGGCATTTCCGTGTTCAAACTGACATCGCAAGGCTGGGTTAGCTTGATCCAATCAGTCCGCTTGTATGAGGAAGAGTCGCACGAGGCGTTCAAGCGTGGCGAAGTTAGAGCTGCCGAGCCGACACTACGCGACCTCGTCCTCGGCGACAAACGGGTGCACCTTACCTTGGCTCCGCCTGACCAAGCCACAGCTGCTGCCGACGACACGTCACCCCCTTCAAAACCGTGATCGATCCGGTTAAGCCGTCACCAACATTATCGAAGAGGCACCCTATGAGCACGCGCACTGAAACCGATACTTTTGGCCCCATTGAAGTGGCTTCTGACCGCTATTGGGGTGCGCAGGCCGAACGCTCGCTTGGCAATTTCAAGATCGGTTGGGAAAAGCAGCCTTTGTCGATCGTCAAAGCCCTCGGCATCGTCAAACAGGCCGCAGCCCTTGCCAATATGAAGCTGGGCAAGATGGATAAGGACTTGGGCGAGGTCATCTTAAAGGCAGCCCAAGAAGTCATTGACGGCAAGCTGAATGACCACTTCCCTTTGGTGGTTTGGCAAACCGGTTCTGGCACTCAATCCAATATGAATGCCAATGAAGTCATCTCTAACCGCGCGATTGAGATGCTGGGCGGCGAGATGGGCTCAAAAAAGCCCGTCCACCCCAATGATCATGTCAATATGAGCCAAAGCTCTAACGACACCTTCCCGACCGCCATGCATATTGCTTGCGCGGTTGAAGTTACCAACCACCTCTTGCCCGCGTTGACGCATTTGCACGCAGCCTTGGACTCAAAAGCAAAAGCGTGGGCTGATATCATCAAGATCGGCCGCACGCACACCCAAGATGCAACCCCGGTCACTCTGGGCCAAGAATTCTCAGGCTATGCTAAGCAGATTGAAAATGGCATCGCCCGCATCAAGCAGACCTTGCCGGCTTTGATGGAACTCGCCCAAGGCGGCACCGCCGTGGGCACAGGCCTTGCCTCCCCAATTGGCTTTGCCGATGCCGTAGCGACCGAAATTGCGGGCCTCACGGGTCTGCCCTTTACCAGCGCACCCAATAAGTTTGAAGCGCTCGCCGCCCATGATGCGATGGTCTTCACCCATGGGGCCATCACCACCGTGGCGATGAGCTGCTTTAAGATCGCCAATGATATCCGCTTCTTAGGCTCTGGCCCACGTGCGGGCTTAGGCGAATTGGCTCTGCCCGAAAATGAACCCGGCAGCTCGATCATGCCCGGCAAGGTCAATCCGACCCAGTGCGAAGCCTTGACCCAAGTCTGCGCCCATATTCTGGGCAATAATGCCGCCATCGCCTTTGCCGGCAGCCAAGGCCATTTCGAGCTCAATGTATTCAACCCGATGATGGCGTATAATTTCCTGCAATCGGTCCAGCTATTGGGCGATGCCGCCGTGAGCTTCACCGACAATTGCGTTGTGGGGATTGAACCGCGCCTTGATAACATCGCCAAGGGCCTCGCCAATTCCTTGATGCTGGTGACGCCTTTGAAAGAAAAATATGGCTATGATCTAGCCGCAAAAGTCGCCAAAACCGCGCATAAAAACGGCACCACCCTGCGCGAAGAAGCCATTGCTCTGGGCATCAGCGGCGAAGACTTCGACGCCATCGTCCGCCCAGAACTGATGATCGCACCGGGGTGAGGTGGACGTCCGTGACGACGCCTACACCTCAAGAGCATAAACTAGCCGACCCAGACGAATCCACTTTGCTGCAGGCTTGGTCCGAGGCCAATGAAGCGGGCTTCGCGGCCCTCAATGAGTTGATTGAACGCGAAGGTCTGCCACTGGCAAGATATCGCCTGTTTTGAGGGTGGGGGTGGTCGGCCGTCCCCTGCGAGGACCATTGCAATTCTGCGGGCCTTTAAGCACTTTTGCTTAGGACAGCTTTGGTCCGGGCTATGCCTGACCAAAGGCCTGTTTCAATTGTTTATGGGCGATTTGACGGGTCAAGTCCGCAGCTTTGCTGCGCCGGTTCGGCAAATTTCCTTTGGAAATTTGGACTTGACGCGCCAAAGCGCCCGATCATCCTCGAGAAGCGGTTTTGGTGACCTTGGGAGTCACCAAAACCGTGTCCAAGTCCTTCTTGAGCTATGCCGCGCAGGCCTCTAGCCCTACACCCAAGCCTCCACCAATTCCTTCAAGATATCCAAGGGCACAAAGCCGCTGCCCAGGACGATGTCGTGGAATTTCTTGATGTCATAGCGGCTGCCAAGGCGGCGCTGTGCATCCGCGCGCAGACGCAAAATCTCCATCTGGCCAATCATATAGGCCGTGGCTTGGCCGGGCATGACGATATAGCGGTTGATGTCGCGCGTGGCACTTTCAAGGTCGCCTGGTTGATTGGCGAGGATATAGGCAATCGCCTGCTCCTTCGGCCAGCGCTTGGCGTGGAGGCCCGTGTCCACCACCAAGCGAATGGCGCGGCGTAGTTCGAGGACTTGGCGACCAAAGTCTGAATAGGGGTCTTGGTAAAAGCCCATATCCTTGCCCAAACGCTCGGTATATAGGCCCCAGCCTTCTGAGTAAGCGGTGAAGCCCGAAAATTTGCGGAAGCGCGGAATACCCTGCAATTCTTGCGCAATCGCAATCTGCATATGATGGCCGGGTAAGCCTTCATGATAGGCCAAGGCCTCCATTTGATAGGTCGGGATGGCTTTCACATTGAACGTGTTCACATAATAATAGCCCGGCCGCTTCCCGTCGGCTGAGGGGCGGCTATAGAAGGCAAGACCTGCCGACGCTTCGCGGAACGGTTCTACGGCGCGGACTTCTAAGGGCGCTTTGGGCATCAGATTAAAGGCCGTCGGCAAGCGGTCGCGCATTGTGTCGATCAACGCGGTCGCCTTGGCCACATAAGAAGCCTTGCCCTCAAGCGTATCCGCTACAAAGAAGCGCGGATCGGTCTCCATGAAGTCAAAGAAGGCATCGCGTGTGCCAGTAAAGCCCACCTTGCGCATGATGGTTTCCATCTCACCATGAATACGCGCCACCGCATCTAGGCCCAATTGATGGATCTCGTTGGCCGTCAGGCGGGTTGTGGTTTGGGTTGCCAAGCGCTCGGCATAATAGGCCTCACCATCGGGCAGCGCCCAGACGCCATCGGTGGTGCGGGCTGTGGCTTGCTGCTTGGTCATTTCCGCGATGATGGCCTGATAAGCGGGCTTGACCTTGTTTACTAGTGCCGCGCGGGCTTGCCCCTTCAGGCGGTCTTTCGTGGCGGCATCGAGCGTGGTTTTATCAATCTTGCCCTTGATATCGCTCCAGAAGACGGAGTCCGTGCCAGTCTCCGTAAACGGTGCGCCTGCGAGGAGATTGTTGCAGTTAGACAGCACAAAGTCATAGAGATGACGTGGCGGGGTGATGCCCTTTGCCGCCGAATCCGCTGAGCGCGCCAACAGGCCCCCGACTTTCTCCGGCATGGCTTCAAGGCGCGCAATATAGGCCTGCGCATCCTCTAAATTCGCCACGCTGTGATTATTGGCCAAGAAGGTTGGGATACCCGATTGCGCACCATTGTGCTGATCAAACACATAGGCGTGGCCGCGGTAAGGCGCATTGGCCTTGGCATTTTGGGTCAATTTGTCGAACAAGCGCACGCTCAACGCATCGGTCGGGTTCAGCTTCAAGGTCGCGGCAAGGGCTTTGACTTCCTGATTGGTTTGAACCTGCAGGGTAAGGTTTTGCGCCGCATAGGCATCTGAATCATCATTCCAACGGTCCTGCCCGCGCTTATCGCCCAAGCCCGTCGCCCGCTCTGGGTTACGCAGCAAAGTCTGATCGAAATAGCTTTCAAACAAAGCGTTTAAGGGCGCAGACGCCTCTTGCGCGTGGGCGGGGATCGATAGGCCCGCCACACCGATGGTGGCTGTTCCGGTGGCTAATAGAGTGCGGCGCGAGATCATGGCGGGGGCCTTTCTAAGAAACTGTGACTAGAGGGTGGAGAGGGCAGCCCGCAGCGCCAGCAAATCGTCTGGCAAGTCGCTTTGAAAGCTCATGCGCTCGCTGCTAGCGGGATGGGTGAAAGCCAGCGTCTCAGCGTGTAAAGCTTGCCGCTTCAGGCGCACGTCTTCTTGCAGGGCTGAGTTCAAAGCGCGGGCGGCCTTGGTGTCGCCATAGACCTGATCGCCGATCAGCGGCATGCCAATATGGGCCATATGGACGCGGATTTGGTGGGTACGGCCTGTCTCTAGCACGCACACCATTTCTGTCGCTGCCGCCCCAGGATTGCCTTGCAGACCAATGCCAAAGCGCTTGACGATTTCATAATTGGTGGCGGCATTCTTGCCAGCAGAGGCAGCATCGGCCACCACCGCCATGCGCTTGCGGTCGCGTGGGTCGCGCGCCAGTCGCGCATCTACCCGCCCCGTCTTGCCCCACGGCGACTTAGGCTGTCCGACGCCAAAGGCGCGATAGCGGCGCGATATCGTGCGGTCCTGAAATTGCCGCCCCAATGAAGCCAAAGCAAACTCACTCTTACACACGACCATGACGCCAGAGGTATCCATGTCCAAGCGGTGCACGATCCCAGGTCTGCCCGTTGCCCCGACCACTTTCAGGCTGTCGCCTGCGTGCCACAGGACGGCATTGACCAAAGTCCCGGTCCAATTACCCGGTGCCGGGTGGACCGACAGGCCAGCAGGCTTATCCACCACGAGCACATGGGCGTCCTCATAGAGGATCGAGAGCGGGATGTTTTCGGCCTGTGGCTCAGCGGGCTCTGGTGGCGGCACTTCGATGCGATAATGCGTGCCAGCTTTCACTTTGGCCGAGACGTTCATCTCCTTGACGCCATCGCGATACACCCGCGCCGCTTCAATCAAATGCTTGATGCGCGAGCGGGAAAGGGCCGGAAAGGCTTCGGATAAGAATTTATCCAAGCGCTCACCCGCCGCCTCTGGCGAGACGACCACTTCTTGCAGGCTGGGCGCGACATCGGGGGCGTCTAAGGCCTCAAGATCGGCAAACTCGTCATCTTCCATGCGGGTGATAACTATTGCGCCCGAAAATCAAGCGTCGTCCAAGCCGCAAACCACGCCGTTATCGCATAGACTGCAACATTCTGACGAACTGAGGCCAGATCAACCTTCTCTAAGATGTCATCGGGCGTATGGTGGATGGCGAAATATTTGCTGGCATCTTGCTGCAAATCCATCACCGGCACACCCAAGGGCCGCAAGGTGGAAATATCGGATTGGCCGCGCGCATCATCGGTACCCCGCGCCACACCTAAGGGTTTGAGCGCTTTGGCAATGGCGGCTTTCACTGGGCCTGTTCCCGCACCAAAGCCGAAATCGGCCTGATAGACTTTGCCATCACCAGAATCTGATTCAGCCGCAAACACATAGGAATCAGCCTTGCCTTTAATGGCTTGGGCATGGGCGGCAGCGCCGATCAGGCCAACCTCTTCGGCCCCATACCAAATGATACGGATCGAGCGTTTGGGTGGGCCTGCAATATCTCGCACAAGCGTTGCCGCAGCCGTCACAATTCCACAACCGACCGCGTCATCGAGCGCGCCGGTGCCGAGGTCCCATGAGTCTAAATGGCACGCCAGAACAACATATTCGTCAGGCCGTTCGGTGCCGCGCATTTCGGCTATCACATTACCAGACTGGGCTGCAGGCTGAACCTTGGTTTGCACGTGCATACGAACTTGAGTGGGGCCCCGCTCCAGAACGCGGCCCAATTGATTGGCGTCCGCATTGGCCAAGATCAGCACGGGCAATTTGCCCTGCTGACCACGTGCGCCTTGCCCAACATGGACTTCGCGTTCAGACGTTCCCGCCGACCGGATGAGACAGCCGATGGCACCCAGTTCTGCGGCAACCGACGCACATTCCCGCCGCTTCACCACGGCCTTGCCATAACCGCTGCCATCTTGGGTGACGGGCATCACATCATCGACAAAGGCAATTTTGCCCGCCAAGGAGCCCGGCGCTGCAGCGCGCAAAGCCGCCATATCGGCAAAGCGCACCACTTCACCTTCGAGGCCTTCGGCAGGAGTGGAGGGTGAGCCGCCTGTAGCATGCACTTCTAAGCGCTGAGCATGGGGGCCTAAAATCGTTGCGGTTTCCACGACCCGCTCCCAAGCGGTTAAGGGGAAGGTCTCAATCCGCGCATCGGTGAAACCTTCTTGGGTAAGGCGCGCAACCGCCCACGCCCGCGCACGGGCTTCGGCTTCAGTACCGGCCAAACGCGGCCCAACATCGGTGGTGAGGTCCCGAGTAATGGCATAAGCGCGATCATCTTTCACGGCCGCCTCAATCAAGGCCTTGGCGGGCGGGGTCGGCACCTTGGTTTGGGCGGTCGCCAAGGCTGGTATGAAAGCCAGGAGACCTGCGAAAACCAAACCTTTAACTCTACCCATCGCCTACCCCTTATGCGCCGCTTCGACGATCATCGTAGTCGTGACCGCCGCTG